>ONQH01000174.1 GCA_900319885.1 Candidatus Avelusimicrobium ruminicola | reverse complement strand
ATTTTTAATCTTTTACCAGAAGGGTTAATAACCTTCCTTCTTTTTTTATCAGCAAGTAAATGTATAATAAAAGGAATCAAATGAAGCAACATTTGCCTAGAGTTGGCATATCTCGTGTTATAAAGATCCAACCTTTCGTCTAAAATCTTAATGGTACGCTTTTTATCAAATTGGATTTCTAATTTCTTTAATTCATTCATGAGTAAACCCTCTGTCCATGCCCAAAAGGTTGGATTGTTTTGATATAAAGATTATACCAAATTAGTTACATTGATTAACTTACCACCCATTTCCCCAAATAAAATCTTGCCAAACTGTCCTCATTTTTAGTTTAATAGTGTAAAAAGTCTCTATGAAAAAACTATTAAATAAAACTATTTCTCAAAACGTTTTAGTTAAAAACTTCCGCCGCATGTGGCCGTTTATAAAACCCTATTGGTTTCGGGCACTTTTAGGTGTAGCACTTACCATTCCTGTGGGCGCGTTAGACGGCGTGGTAGCTATGTTTTTAAAACCGTTTATGGACAAAGTCATGGTGGAAAAACAATTACAATTCTCCAACATGGTTCCGCTACTTATTGTAGGCTTTACCATTGTCCAGGGAGTTTTAATTTATGCCTCCAACTATCTAAACACATGGGTAGCCAATAAAATTACCATCGGCGTAAAACGTAAACTCTATGCCAAATTGCTATCTATGGACACCTCTTATTTTGACACCAATAACTCAGGCACCGTATTATTTCGTTTTTCGGGGGATGCCGACACCGCCTCCAACGCACTTGTCAGCAATACTAAGCAGTTTTTGTCAAAACTCTTCTCTTCCATTGCCTTAGTTGGGGTTATGTTTTACAACTCCTGGCAATTATCCATTATTGCCGTAGCTGTGTTAGGCGGATTTGTGTACCCGATGTCTATTGTGCGTAAAAAACTTAAAGAAATTATCAAAAGATCCGTCACTAACGCCTCTGAAGTAATGACCACTTACAATGAAACTTTTGCCGGGAATAAAACAATTCGTTCCTTCACGTTGGAAGACTTTTTTGTACACCGCTTTCATCACATTACCGATACGTCCTTTGGCCTAGCCATGAAAAAGGTAAAAAACACCAACTGGCTCAATCCACTCATGCACATTATTATGTCCTGTGGGGTAGCATTCGTTTTGTGGCGCGGAAGCAAACTGATTGTAAGCGGAGATATTACCAGCGGTAACTTCGTGGCGTTTATTGCCGCGCTTATGATGTTATACACACCGCTTAAATCCGTCGGTAACAACTATATTGAAATCCAAAACTCGTTCTTGGCCATTGACCGTATTTTTGAAATTTTTGACTGGGAACCAGCCATCAAAGATAGTGAAACCCCAAAAGAACTCAAAGAAATCAAAAAATCTATTGAGTTTGATCATGTTCACTTTGAATATGTCCCCGGCCGTGAAGTGTTGCATGACATTAACTTAACTATCCCCGTAGGCAGCACCGTCGCTTTAGTGGGTAATTCAGGTGGGGGGAAAACAACTATTTCCGCGTTAATACCACGCTTGTATGATGTAAACAAAGGTGCTATTAAAATTGACGGCAGTGATATTAAGAACATCTCTCAAAAAAGCTTGCGCAAACAAATTGCCATGGTATTCCAGGATAACTTTTTATTCTCTGGGACGATTCGGGAAAATATCCTGCTTGGTAATGAACATGCTGATGAAAAAACCATTTGGCAAGCTCTCAAAAATGCCTGTTTAGATGAATTTGTAAAAGGCTTGCCCGCCCAATTGGAAACCGAAATTGGTGAACGCGGCATATTGCTTTCCGGCGGGCAGAAACAACGTTTAGCAATCGCTCGCGCCTTTGTAAAAAATGCCCCGATTGTTATTTTGGACGAAGCCACCAGCGCTTTGGACAACAAATCGGAACGCGTGGTACAGGAAGCGTTAGATAACTTGATGAAAAACCGCACTGTCATTGTAATTGCGCACCGCTTGACGACCGTGCAAAATGCAGATAAAATAGTAGTA
>ONQH01000175.1 GCA_900319885.1 Candidatus Avelusimicrobium ruminicola | reverse complement strand
TTGTAGATAAAATCTTATCTATTACTCAGAGTGATGATTACTTGTCTAATTCCGATAAGCAATCTCGTGTTAAAGCATATCAAGACGAAATTGACCAAATGGTTTATAAACTATATGGTCTAACGGATGAAGAAATCAAAATAGTGGAAGCATCCCAACCTAAGAAAAAATAATTTTGCGACGCTATAACGTCTTATTTTGCTAGAATAATAGTATGTCTAAGGAAATTACCAGCAAAACAAAACGGTTAGCCGATATTCTTTCTTTGCTTGAGAATGGGGCTGTTAAGGTCCCAGAACTAGCAGACCGTTTTGGGGTATCCATCCGCACCGTACAACGTGATATGGGGCTTTTGGCGCGGGCACAAGTACCGGTGATATCCCCAAAGCAAAGCGTTTATTCGTTTGCGGAAGGGTTTTCGTTACAGAACGCTGGGCTGTCCGCCCCACAAGTTGCCCTGCTGGTTATTTCAGCCGATATTGCCCACCAAATCGGGACTGCTTTTGCCCCCGTACAATCCCAAATTGCCTGCCGTTTTGCTCCGTCTTCCTTTGGAAATTGTGTATTTGGAGCCACTAAAGATGATTTTGCCGAAACAGACGAACTGGCCATTCTAGTACTCAAATGTATTAAATATCGTTGTATTTTAAAGGTTTTTTTAAAAGACAGTAAGAAAAACCGTACATTGTATCCCCGCCAAATGATAGGTTTGCTAGGAAAATGGTATGTAGTAAGCGTAACTCCTAGCAGGGAAATATCATATTGTGATTTGGAAAACATAGGGAACTACTCCTTGCGGGGGGATGAATATACAAGCACAATGAAAAACAAGAAAACGACTTATAAAAGTCGTTACTCCATTCATAATTAACAAAATAAACCTTAAAAAGACATTAAAGTGTCGTAAAAGTAAGGGTAATTGACAAAATCGCAAAAATATGCTAGAATAATGTTATAGAAAGGATAAAAAGACGCTAAAATGTCGTTTTTATCGAAATTACAATTATAACGTTATTAGCGGAAGTGCAGACTTCCCAATTCCTAGGAAAAGCAGTACAAAGGCCCCATTGAGGGGTACCGAGAGAACCGAAAGGATTGGGGTCTTCCGAAAATAGCGGAAAATTCCATTAAGAGTATCCGAGGGACAAGCCCTATGACGATACAGCAACCTACCTTAAGGCAAGGTGCTAATGCTTGAAACAATGGGAGCTAAAACAGATTTGTAGTATTAGAACCCATTGGAGACAATGGGTTCTTTGTTGTTACCACCTCTCCAATGGGAAAACCAAAAGAGAGGTGTTTTTTATGGCAAAGATATGTGAACAAACCAAAAATAAAACGGTATGGTGTGGCGGGCCCCGCCGCGTATATACTCAGCTTGGTGAAAAATGCTCATTCGGATATAACGATTGGGATATCTATCACGGATAAGAGGAGTAATGGATGGGAAAGTTCTACAAGTGTGGAAAAAAACACTCAAAAAAGAGACACAGCCAGATATATATGCTCTTGCAAGATCTATATAGTTGGATATGTGTCCGGAATAAATAATAGCTGCCGCTTGAAAAACATTGCTAAAACGAGGTTCATTATGGAAAATACAACTAAAAAAATAACCAAATACACTTCCCGTGCCCAACTGGTGGAAGATATTCTGGCATGGAACGATTGGGCGGGGTTGTCCACACAAGAAGCCCATTATGTGCAAACTTTTAAGGATATTCACACGCGTCTTTTGCGCTCTAACGCAGATAAATTCCCATTAGCGGCATTTATCCAAACGCATAAACTGTCGCAAACGGAAACATTTTTACTCTTGCGCTTATCAGCTTTGGACTTACAGCGTATCATGGTGATGAGCAACTATCAGGTAAATACGTTACTGGAAAAAGGGCAAGTGATCGGTAAACGGGCAGAACTGCTCTCCATCCTGATAGACCGCAAAAGTGCTTTGTTTACGGAAGGGATATTTACGGCGATAGGTGGACGAATTGAGCTAAAAAAGAATTTTTTAGCGCTTGTAACCCCTCAAAAGCATAAAACTAAAAAACGCACGTTAAACCCCCAGCGGGTACTAGCCCAACTAAACAAATATGTGATTGGGCAGGATGAGGCTAAAAAACAGTTAGTGGCGGGCGTATTTGAGCATTTAACCAAGTGCGCCAATGCCAAAAACGGTCAAACTTTTAACAAAAGCAATATTTTTATCAGTGGCCCCACCGGAACGGGGAAGACGTATATGTGCCAATGCTTGGCAAAAATCTTACATATTCCCTTTGTGCATGCGGATGCCAATCAATATACACAAACGGGATATGTGGGTATGGATGTAAGCGATGTATTGCGCCCGTTAGCCAAAGAAACCAAGGCAGGCAAGTTGCCCATTGCCATTGTGTTTATTGATGAAATTGACAAAATACGCCAAGGTAGTGAAAAATACGGCACTTCGTCCACCAATGTGCAGGCGGAACTGTTACGGCTGATAGAAAGCACCTTCTATAGAGTAGAATCAAGAGGAATGGGAAAAGTAATCCATAACCTGGATATTTCCCAAGTACTTTTCATAGTCGGCGGAGCATTTGAAACCTTGCAGGTAAAACACGCAGAAAAATCGGTCGGTTTTACGCGAGAAGCCGTTATCAAAGACCGCCAATTAACCGCCGATGACTATGTTGCCTATGGAATGATGCCTGAGTTAATGGGACGGTTCTCGTACTTCATACAACTTAGCGGCCTCACTTGGGGGCCCGCGGGTTACATCAGCAAGTGGGGCAATTGTTTCAAGCACAATTTTTGGAAAATAAGGTTCAAATTGAAATTTAAAGGAGAACAAAATGAACATACACATACAGTTAGCGCAGTTTTTGGACGGACTGGAAGAACAACGCAAGGCAACGCTTAATCATTTGCCGGTAGAAGGATATAAGACCACGCGGGAACTATTGTCAGCATGTACCAGATGGGTAGATCTGGAACAAGGAGCTTGGGCAGCTAATGGCTATAAAGAGTATTTTGAGAATATTGTAGCTAACCTAAAACACGAAAACAGTAGTCATCTGGCCTTATCCGTATTTATCAAGTCCAACCCGTGCAGTAATGTGCAATTATTTCTACTACTACGGTTGCTTGCCAAAATGGCCATAGGTGCATGTGCGTGGGATAACCGGATGGAAACGTATTTGGACAGAGGTCGGGCCATTTTCGCGCAAGAAGAACTAGATACGCTATTTAAAGAGCCGCAAGAAGTATACCAATTAGGCAATGTATTACAGTACAACAAACGTAGTATATTTTTGAGTCGGCATTTGGTGTATGTAAAACAATTTTTAGGGGTACTCCCTAAATCTAACTAAAGGAGAAAACGTATGACAGTAACATTGGTTGTAATCTTACTCGTAGCAGTGGTAGTACTTGGTTATTTCATTTCCGTAAGCAATACGGAAATCCGCCTTCGCAATTTAGTCAAAGCACAGCAGGAAGTATGCGAAGCCAACTTTGACAAAATGTGGAAGGTCATTAAGCAAATTACCCACGTGTCCGACACGTATTTGGATGCGTTTAAGGAGGTGTACCCGAAACTCATCTCAGGGCGTTACCAAGGCAAAGATATTCAGTTTGTGGTAGAGCATAACCCACCGCTCAGCACATCGGTGTTGGAACAGTTGGCTAACGCCATTGAAATCAACCGTGAGCAGTTTTTCAGCCACCAACGCTTACTCGTGGCCCGTCATAATGAGCATAAAACATTTATTGAAAGTTTCCCCGCGTGTATTTTGCTACCCAATGCACAGGAAATCAAAATTACGGTTATTAAGTCGGACCATACTACTGAAGTATACGCTACAGGCAAGGAGAATATTTAATGTCCATTGCGTTTGTGTATGCGCTTGGTTTGTTACTGGTTATTCCCTATCTGGCAGGGTGGGAAGCACTCGGCTGGGTGGGGATGACGGTGGGTATTTTGGGCGCGTGGATTGTGATTGGAATTGCCAAGTGCTGTGAATCGGGCAAAGAAGAAGACGAAGAAATCTTAGGGACCTACGTTACCGAGGCACGCTACTACGAACCGTGGACGGAGAAAATCAAGCACGAAGACGAAGAAACGGGCGAAATCCAGCAGGTGCCCTTCCTGCGCTATTACAGCGTCTTTCATCTTGACCAGTGCGAAGGCATCGCCGC
>ONQH01000086.1 GCA_900319885.1 Candidatus Avelusimicrobium ruminicola | reverse complement strand
TATAACTGGAAATAAGCGAAAAAGGCCGAGGAGTTGGGTCAAATAAATTTTGCCCAATGGAATAGTCGTGCGGCGCATTTGTGCAACCGTAGATTTGTTGCAAAATAGTCGGTACAATATCATAATGATTGGTGCGATAGTCAATCGTGCGGGCCTGTTTGGTTCGGGGATCCCATATCAGTAAAGGCACATGAGTCTGATATTTGGCAAAATTACTATTGTGCCCCCAAAAGTTGTTACGGGTGTCGTTGATTTCTTGGCCGTGATCCCCGGTAATTACAACAAAAGTATTTTCCAATAAACCCTGTTTTTGTAGATCATTAAACACGCGTGCAATCATGCGGTCTACAAAGTGAGCGGCATTTTTGTAGGCATTGAGGTAAGGCGTAGGCTCGGTATTCTTATTTACAAGTAAGTAGTTAATTTCCTGCGCCGGGGTAAATAGCGCATCCTCTTGTGGATAACTACTGCCGTGGGTAGCATCTAAAAACAAGAACCCAAAAAACGGTTGGGTAGCCTGATAAGTAGTAAGAAATTGTTCAAAATCTTGAATAGAATCTACATCCCTTTCCCATTTGGTATTTCCTTTGGAATCTAAACGAAGGTTCGGAATAGTGGCAAAAATATTTTGGTGAAATGTGGGACTATTTAATTTGCCGCTGGCATAAATGGCCGGGATATAGCCGGTAGCTAGGGCTTGGGTTACTAAAACAGGCGGTAGTTGACGGCCGGTAAAGTCGTTCCAATACGCATAAGGCATAGAATAAAAGAGGGAAAATACGCCGGCCTCTGTGGCGTTGCCGCCTGAAAGATGATTCGTAAAATAGGTGGTATGCGGTTGGGTAAGTAAGTTTGTTACATGCGGCATAATTTCAGGGGTTACGCTATCGGCACGCCACGATTCTACCAACAAAATAAGGACATTGGTTTTTGAGGAAGGCGTACAAGTTAAAGGAGATAACGGATAACGTAACGTGCCATGTGCTGGGGTGGCATAAAGTTCCTTTTTGGGTTCAAAGCCAAGTTTGCGCAAGCGGCGGTTGGCCGAAAAGGGATTGGCTAAAGGTAAGACGGCCCGTTGGGAAATGACGGAAGAAATCATATTAAACTTACCCCATGCGTAGATGCCGTTGTAACATAAGAAGATTAAAAACCAGCCAACTACAATTAAGGTAATATATTTCCCTTTTAACACCCAGCGTTTGGCCAGGTAAGTAAGGGCAAAACAGCCTGCAAAAATCAGTATAATAGCCACCAAGGCCAGTACCCACATCCACGTGGAAAAAGCAAATATTTCCCGCCCAGCCGGGCCGAAAAAGAGTTCTAACATCGCAGGGCTAATATGAAAACGATACTGAGAAAATACTAATAAGTCTATTAGCAAAAATACAAAGGTAATTGCCCCCCATACGCTAGCGGCTATTTGGGTAGTACGCGGCCCCAACAGAACAAAGGGAAGCGAAAGCCCCCAGACCGCCCACGCAAATAAAAAGATGTGTCCTATAATTAAACAAAAGGTAAATAAAATTCCCAACATATCAGTAGAAAATCCACTGACATGAAAAAAACCAAGGGATAGAATAGACCAGGCTAATGCACATAAGACGGAAAACGAGAATAACTGCTTTATATTCATACTTATATTATATCTTTTACAAAAAAATTCTGTCTTGAAATGCTGCCTTCTTGCGAAAAAATCCCCGGGTTTGGGGCCCGGGGATTGGTTAAAACAACATTAGTGATTAGTCAGCCATGCTGCGTAAGCGAGGCTGCAACACTTGCATATCTTGGATCGTGTTTTTTGCAGCTTTTTGAGTGTTTCTAGCGGTTTGCTTAGTCACCTCAGCCATATTTTTAGCCTGTGCTTGGGTTGCAGTAACGGCTTGGTTTGCCGCGGCACGTTCGGCCGCTACTTGATTGCGCAAGGTTTGGGCGTTTTCCCCCGCTTTGCGTTGTGCTTCGCTAGCAACGGTGGTTACCTGCTTTTGCGCATTTTGATAGGCGGCGTTCACTTCTTGGAGCGGTTTTTGAGCCTCTGCTAAGGCCTGGTTATAGGCTTCTTGTGCGTTTAATACCGCTTGATTGTATTGGTTTTGTGCATTTTGTACGGCTTGGTTATATTGGGCTTGCAC
This sequence comes from Candidatus Avelusimicrobium ruminicola, assembly GCA_900319885.1. Taxonomy (GTDB): domain Bacteria; phylum Elusimicrobiota; class Elusimicrobia; order Elusimicrobiales; family Elusimicrobiaceae; genus Avelusimicrobium; species Avelusimicrobium ruminicola. The sequence goes on along the minus strand of ONQH01000086.1, from coordinate 2,893 downwards.
ATCATCCAAGGTTTGATTATATTGATTTGTTACTTGGGTGGCCGTTTGTTGCGGTAAGTTTTGCAATTCACGTACGCGCGCTTCCTCTTGGGCCAATTGTTCTTCTAATTGGCGAACCTGAGCCAAACTGGCGGCTTCCGCTTGTAATGCATCTTGATAGGCTTGATTGGCTTGACCTGCAATGCGCTGTGCGGTGGCAGAATCGGGGATATTTTGCTTGGCTGCTTCCAAGGCGTTAAGCCCAACTGCATTGACACGGGCAGTGTTGGCCCCTTGTGCTACTAAATAATTGGCCAAGGCTTCATTGCCATTGGAAAGTGCCGTAAGTAACGCGGTATTGCCGGCGGCATCCACGGCTTCTATGTTTGCTTTTCTGCGTAAGAGTTCATTGGCCGCTTCACTGGTAGGCGCGGTGGCGCTATACAATAAAGCCGTGCGGCCTTGCGCGTCTTTGGCTTCAATATTGATAGCCGGGCTTTTTAACAAGGCAGAAACTGCTTCTTTATCGCCTTTGGCAGCCGCTCTCATGAGTGGAGTGACGCCATTGGTATCGGCAAAGTTCGGGTCGGCCCCTTGCATAAGCAGCGTACGGATCGCGTTGGTTTGCCCCTTTTCTGCCGCATAGGCTAAAGGAGTACGGTTGCTAAGGTCGGTAATGTTTACATTGCCTTGATTTCTGGCCAGTGTATCTAAAACGTCAGCGTGTCCTTCTGCCGCGGCAGCAGCCAGTGCGCTAATACCCGTGGAGGAATTGCGGAAATTGGGATTAGCGTTGTTATCTAACAAGGCCTTTACGGTCTTGTTAGCCCCTTTTTGGGCCGCATAGATAAGAGGAGTATTTCCCGCCGCGTCCGGATAATTCACGGCTGCCGGGGTGGTAGCGGCTAAAGCGGAGATCATTTTGGTATCATCAAAATGCGCCGCATAGGCTAAAGGTGTTTTACCGGTTTCATCTTTTACAGCGGCATTAGCACCTTGGGATAACAGATAATTGACAACGTCCCGGTTTCCTGCGGCGCTGGCAGCTACTAACGGAGTGACCCCATAAGGAGAGGCATCATTGACGTTGGCCCCTGCTTCCACTAAGTATTTTACAATGGTTAAGTTGCCTTTTTCGGCGGCTAAGGTTAACGGGGTGATATTGGCATAATTGCGTTCGCTAACATCTACGTTGGCATAGATAAGCGTGCGTACGCGGTCTTCGTCATTTAATTTAATAGCGCGGATTAAAGAGGTGTCATAAACATATTTCGTTTTGGCAGTATTGTTTTGCGTGGCGGCACCTAAGGTACTACCCGTGTAGGTTTGTTGTTGGGCGCCAAATACAGTTCCCCGGTATACCCCGTCGTTATTGATAGCCTGTTGTTCGGCGGCTTGAGCGGCTAAACGGGCTTTGCGCGCATTGCGTTCGGCCATTTCTTCGCTGTAGAGACTCGTGCTGTTCTGCGCCACTAAAGGTAATGTGGTGGCGGTGAAAGCAATGATAAAAGTAAGTTTTTTCATAGTATCCTCCATACCATATATTATAACAATCCCAGCGAAAAAATAGTAAAAATTTTGCCTGGGGGTGTTAAAATAATAAAAACCCCACTTGTCCGTGGGGTTTTACATAAAAACAGCCGTTTCTATTACAAAGAAATGGCGCTAACCGGGCAGGTACCCGCGCAAGAACCACATTCAATGCATTTGGTTTCATCAATTTTGCGTTTTCCGTCTACTTCGCTAATAGCAGCCACGGGGCAGGAAGATTCACAGGCACCGCAATTGATGCAAACTTCAGGATTTACTTTATAAGCCATATATTTCAGTCTCCTATATATAATGAAATTCTATATTCATATTATACTAAAAAATCACGAAAACTAAATTCTACGTCGGTGAAAAGAGGTTGCTAAGAGGGCCAAATTGTGGTACAATATAAAAGTAAGGAAGGACTAACTTTTATGGAAAACCAATCGCTTCGTTCGTTATATCAATTAAAGGCGGGAAATACAGCACAAATTAAAGAAATTCAAACGGATGCCAAAATGGCGGCCAAATTAGCGGCTATGGGCATTGCGCGGGGACAATTTGTTACACGTCAAAAAGGGTCTTCCCCGGTGGTGATTAGTGTATCGGGCACTGAAGTAGCCATTGGGCGTGAAACCGCCAAGAAGATTCTTGTTGCGACCCGCAAAAACACCTTTTTGTTAGCCGGGAACCCCAATGTGGGTAAAAGTTTAATTTTTTCGCGCCTTACGGGGATTGGTATTATTTCGTCTAATTTCCCGGGGACAACCGTGGGTCTAAACTATGGGCAAACGCAGTTCAAAGGGGAAGCCTATGATATTATTGATATTCCCGGTTTGTACCGCTTGGAAGAAGAATGGCGTATTGAAGGGAAAAAACGAAATCTGTTCAAAGAGTTAGAATACGATTTTATTGTATGTGTGGCAGATGCCTCGCATTTGGAACGCAATTTGTTCTTCGTACTAGAGATTTTGCAATTACAAAAACCACTTATTTTGATGTTAAATAAGTTTGACGAGGCCCAACGTAAAGGGATTACAATTGACGTTAAAAAGTTATCTAAACTGTTAGGAATCCCGGTCATTGCCACTGTTGCTACTACCGGTGAGGGACTCAAAGAATTGGAGCGGGAAGCCATTAAATTAGTGAATCACCCTATCCAAACGCCAGCAGTTACAATTCCCCCCTCCGCCGAAGAAAAATGGCAGACGATTGGACGAATCATTCAGGACGTTCAGCAAGTAAAGCACAAACATCCTTCGTTTTGGGAACATTTGCAGGGATGGGCGACGGCACCTGCTACCGGCTTGCCGTTGGCTTTGCTAACGTTAATTGTTTCCTTTTTTATAGTGCGTTTTGTGGGTGAAAACCTCATAAATTTGCT
>ONQH01000047.1 GCA_900319885.1 Candidatus Avelusimicrobium ruminicola | reverse complement strand
TCGTTTTGCCATATACTATACGAACCTCTATAAAAAAGTGATTACCCCTATTATATAAAAAAATAGCCGGTTTGTATGGGGCGGTTGAAGTGCTTTTTGCGGTGGGCGTTAAGTTTTGTATAATACCTTATATATGCAAAACGCGCAAGAACGTGCTAAGCACATTAAACTCATCTTAACGGATGTAGACGGTATTTTGACGGACGGCAAAGTAAACTTCTTTGTGGCGCCGGACGGTCATTTGGACGAATTTAAGTCTTTTAACACGCAAGACGGTATTGCGCTGATGTTGTGCCACAGTGCGGGCATTTTGTGCGGTATTATTACCGGGCGGCGTCATCCTACTACGGTGGCGCGTGCCAAAAATTTAGGTTTTAAGTATATGTACCAGGGGTTTTTAACCAAAATCGGCCCGCTTAACGACGTGCTGGAAAAAGAAAATCTTACCGCGGACCAAGTGTGCTATATCGGCGACGATATTACCGATATCCCCTTGCTGGCCGAGGTAGGTTTTGCCGCCACCGTACCTAACGCGGTGGATGTGGTCAAAGACCACGCGCACTATATTACCAAACGTGTGGGCGGGGACGGGGCACTGCGCGAAGTGGTGGATTTTATCTTGGAAGCACAAGGCAAACTGGGCCCCATTTTGGAGCAAGTCAAAGCCTCCGCCTGGACGCACGGCCCGCGGCCGGAAATGGAAATTATTACCTCGCAGGAAGGACTTAACTAGACGTATGAAAGGAAAATTTATTGTGTTGGAAGGGCCGGACCGCTGCGGCAAATCTACCCAAGCCAAATTATTACTTAATACTCTTTTGGAACACGGCAAAGACGTTATTTTAACGCGCGAGCCGGGCGGCACGGAAACCGCGGAAAAAATCCGCCAAATTGTACTGGAGCCGGACTTGGATGTACGCCCGATGGCCGAACTGTTTTTGTACGAAGCCTCGCGCGCGCAACACACGCAAGAGAAAATTTTACCCGCGTTGCAAGAGGGGAAAATTGTCCTGTGTGAACGCTACACCATGTCCACCTGTGCCTATCAAGGTTACGGGCGTAATATTGACCTCAAAACCATTGATACGCTTAACAAAATTGCCACGTTGGGCCTGGTGCCGGATTTGACACTCGTGTTTTTAATGTCGGACAAATACTTCACGCAACGCGGCGAGTATTTATTTTCCGACCGGTTGGAACAGGAAGATATGACCTTCCGCCAAAAAATGCGCCAAGGATATTTGGAACTAACTAAGAAAACCAAAAACGCGTATTTAATTGATGCCGATAAAAATGTAGATGTCATTGCACAAGAAGTGGCCGAACTGCTGCACAAGTGTAAAATTTTAGACTAATGTTTAGCGAAATCCTAGGGCAAGAAAAAGCCACAAACTATTTACAAAAACTGGTGCGCGAAAACCGCACCCCCGGGGCTTTGTTGTTTTGCGGGCCGGAAGGAATCGGCAAGCGCAAAGCCGCGCTGGAATTTGCCAAGGCCCTTAATTGCGAAGATTATTTTTCCCGCCAAAACGGGGAAGCGTGCGGCGCGTGTGCCAGTTGCCAAGCCATTGAAAAAGGCACACACCCGGATGTAACGCTGGTAGATTTTTTGTATCAGGCCCGTTTGAATTTGAAAGACGGGGCCGACGAAGAAGAGTTGGAAAAAGAACTGGCCAAGCAGCAGCATATCAGCGTGGAAACGGTACGTAGCGTTACCGCCAAGGCCCAGCAAAAAGCCGCCTTGGGCGGTTGGAAAGTGCTCATTATTGACCAGGCCCAAACCATGCAAGGGGCCGCGGCCAACGCACTCTTAAAATTTATTGAAGAACCACCCGCTAAAACCGTGTGGATTTTGATTACTTCTAAACAAGCCACTATGCTTAGCACGATTCGTTCGCGCTGTCAGCCGCTTTTGTTTGCCCCTTTAAGCCAAGCGCACGTGGAGCAACTGCTTAAGAAGCACGCCCCGGAACTGGAAAACCCATCCCGGGCGGCCCGCTATAGTGGGGGCAGTGTGACGGGCGCCCTGCAGGCGGCCCAAGCCTTGGCGTTATTGGAAGAGGGAGAACTGGGCACCGCCCAAGGGCCGGCCCAAGTAGCGGCGGGGTTATCGCGCACGGCCCCTTTGGCGCGGCGCGAAGCACAAGCGGTGCTGGATGTGCTCATTAGCGCGTTACATAAAACGTGGGCCGAAACGGACGAAGCACACCGGGCCCCTTTGCAAAGTACGCTACACAAATTTGAAGATTATAAACGCAGTATCGGGCGCAACGTGTCGCCCGCGCTCGTGCTGGAGACGGCTCTAATGAGCCTGGACGGTTTGGGCGTTAAAATTTAAGAGGTATTTATGACGAAGAAAATGTATATCACTACTCCTATTTATTATGTAAATTCAGTGCCCCATTTGGGCCACGCCTATACTACGATTGCGTGCGATATTTTGGCGCGTCACTATCGCCAAAAAGGAGTGGATATCCGTTTCTTAACCGGCACGGATGAACACGGGGCCAATATTGAAAAATCGGCCGCCGCCAAAGGGGTATCCCCCAAAGCGTGGACGGATGAAGTGTCCGCCAAATACCAGGCCCTTTGGAAAACGCTTAATATCTCGTATGATGCGTTTATCCGCACCACGGATCCCGCGCACGAACACGTCGTGCAAGCCATTTTTGAAAAATTACTTCAAAGCGGGGACATTTATTTAGGGTCCTACTCCGGCAAATATTGCGTATCGTGCGAACAATATTATGACGAAAGCGAAATGCTGGAAGGCGGCATTTGCCCCGTGCATAAAAAACCGCTCACGGAAGTGCACGAAGAAACGTATTTCTTCAAACTGTCTCGCTACGAAAAACCTCTTTTGAAATATTACGAAGAACACCCGGAATTTTTATCCCCCAAATACCGCGCCAACGAAATTATCAATTTCGTCAAAGGCGGGCTGCGCGATTTGTCCGTTACGCGCACCAAAGTAAAATGGGGCGTACCGGTCAAAAGCAATCCCGCGCATACCATTTATGTATGGTTTGATGCACGATAGAGAAATTGATCAAATCACGGGGCCGGGATGTTTCTGTGCGACGGGGACAAAGATGAACACCAAGCCAAGTTGGACCTAATTAAAGTGCAGAATTTTGAAGAACTTTGGCCGGCTGATTTGCATATGGTTGGCAAAGAAATTTTCCGCTTCCACACCGTTATTTGGCCGGCCGTGCTGATGGCCTTGGGGTTGCCGCTACCCAAAAAAGTGTTTGCACACGGGTGGTGGACCGTAGAAGGGGAAAAGATGTCCAAAACGCTGGGCAACGTCATTGACCCGGCCGAATTGGGGGCCCAATACGGCGTGGACCCGGTACGCGCGTTTTTGTTTCGCGAAGTGCCCTTTGGCCAAGACGGTGATTTCTCCATGACCAGTTTCAAAAACCGCTACAACGCAGACCTGGCCAACAATATTGGCAACTTGCTCTCGCGCACGCTCAATATGGTCAGCAAGCAACAGCCGCAGCTGCCCGAAGTGATTGACGTAGATATGAACGTGGTGGAAAAAACCGCCACTACCGAGGCGGCTATTGACCGCGCGTATGAAGAACTGGCCTTTGATAAAGTGCTGGAGCAAATCTACGGATATTCGGCAGATCTTAACAAAAAAATTGCCGATACCAAACCCTGGGAACTGGCTAAGACGGATCCGGCCGGTGCGCTTAAAATCTTACTAGAAGTGATTGCTTGCGAGCGCCAAGTGACTAAATGGATTACCCCGTTTATGCCGACGATTGGGGCCGAAATGAGCAAACGTTTGGCGGCGGGACCTATTGAAAAGTACGCCCCGTTGTTCCCCCGAATTGCGGATAAATAGTTAGGCTATTTTATTATTGGCCAAGAACGCGGCCACTTGTCTAAACGCGCGCCCGCGGTGAGAGAGTAGGTTTTTCTCGTCGGTGGTGAGTTCGGCAAAGCACTTGCCTATTTCATCTACTACAAAAATAGGATCATACCCAAACCCGTTGGTTCCTTTGTACTCTTGGGCGATATGCCCGTTACAAATTCCTTCAAAATATTTCACGCGTCCGTCCGGCCAAGCCAAGCACGCTACCGTGCGAAAGCGGGCCGTGCGTTTTTCGGCGGGGACGCCTTGCAAAGCGTGGAGTAATTTTTGGTTATTGGCGGCGGCATCTGCGTTTTGCCCGGCGTAGCGGGCGGTATGTACGCCCGGGGCTCCGTGTAAAAAATCCACTTCCAGGCCGGTATCGTCCGACAGGGCCACCAGGCCGCTTTGCTGGGCGGCATAGACCGCTTTTTGGCGGGCATTTTCAAATAGAGTCGTGCCGGTTTCTTCGGGCAGTGTAATAAAAAAATCCGGCAGGATATGGTAGGTAATCGGTTCGTTACTAGGCAAGCGAACAGGCAATACGCGCTTAAGTTCGCTTAATTTATGCGTATTGCCTGTTGCTAGTAAAAGTTGCATGCTGCTTACTGGGCCGGGTTTCTGCGTTTGGCGGTAGCAGGGGCGGCCGTCGTTGTTGCCGGGGCCGGGATGCGCAGCATTTCGTCAATCATATTTAACGCTACTACATAGGCGTTAAACATATCTTCTTCGCTGACCCACTCGGTAAAGTTATGGGCGTTGTTTTGACCCGTAAATACGGTGTACGCCCCATTACCTAATTTAAGCATCAACATAGAGGCGGTTGTTCCGGCGCGTTCTTCCAAGAAGCGCGGGGTTACACCGGCACGTTCACAAGCGCTTTGGGCCACTTGCTTGGCGTACGGGTGAATATTTTCGGAAACGTTTTGGTATTGTTTGAATACTTGGCGTTCAATTTCAACACCAAATTTTTTGGAAATAGCGTCTGCTTTTTGTTCGGCGTATTCCTTCCAGGCATCAATTTCGGCTTGTTTGAAAGAGCGTAGGCGGAAGTCCAACTCGGCTTCGCTCATTTTACCGTCTACCATACCCATGTGGTGCAGTTCGGCATAGCCTTCAGTGCCGGTGCTGTTGTTAGGTAACCACTCTTCTTTGGCGCAGGCGGCGCCTAATTCACAGGCGGGGGCCCAGGCGTTGCGGTAACCGTTTTCGGCCGCGTGCGATTGGTGCCCGTTGACGCCTTTTACGCGGTAAATTACTTTTTCGGCGTTGAAGTTGCCTACTACAATTTCCCCGTCGCTTCCGCCGTCAAAGTCAAAAGCGATATCCGGGTTGTAAGGGGTTTCTTCAATGTAATCGGCACTGCGGCCCACGTCTTCGTTGGGGGTGATTACGACTTGAATTTTCCCGTGTTTTTTCTCAGGATGTTCGGCTAAAGTTTGTAGCAAAGTTACCATGATGGAAACCCCGGCTTTGTCATCCCCGGAGAGCATGGTGGTCCCGTCGGAAGTAACGATTTTTTTACCAATCATTTTTTCCAAATACGGGTCGGATTTGAAATCCATTACGTGCCCATTTTTTAGCACAATCGGTTTTCCGTCATATTTTTCAATGACTTGGGCTTTGATGTTTTTACCGGCAATATCCGGCGTAGTGTCATAGTGAGAACTAAACCCTAACGTAGGCACTTGCGTTTTTACGTTGGAGGGAATTTCTACATAAATATAATAGTGTTCCGATAACGAAGTAGGGAAACCGAAGGACTTAATTTGTTCGTACAATTTTTTGGCGGTTTCAATTTGTTCGGGGGTGATGTCCAGGTCGTTGTCGCTTTGGCTGTCATACGTGGTGTAGGTCAGGAAGCGATCAAACATTACGCTGCGGTAATGGCTGGCCAAGGTCCGGTTGTCCGGCATGACGCTGCGCGGAGCCCGGGCAAAGGCCGTGGTAGAGAGTAGCAAGGTGCTCAGTAACAGGGCAAGTAACTTTTTGTGCATTATTTTCTCCTAAGAATTAACTTACAAATGTATTGTAATAAGATTTGCAAAAAGGGCGCAAGGGCAAAAAGGCCTAGTTGATGTCTAGGTCTTTTGGATTATTTTAGACGGGGAAACAAAATTAGTTTTTGGTTTGCAGGCCCCACAACCCGGTTAAGCGCAGTAGCGTACGCAGGCTGGCTTCCATCACATCTACGTCGGCATATTCGCGCTCGCTATGGGCATTGAATTGGCCGGAAAATAACCCCGGGGTGGGTAAATTGTTGGCAGACAAAACCGCCCCGTCCGTCGTGCCGCGCGCGGCGTGCAACACCGGTTTAATATCTTCCTGCGTGAGGGCTTGGCGCGTAAGCGTAAGCAGGTCAGCGGGGATTTTGTCGTGCAAGTTGGTAAATTGGTCCGTCACTTCCAGCGTAGCGGTGGCTTTGTTGTGCATGGCTTTTACCGTGCGGAAGGCGTGGTTAAGTTGATGGGTCAGTTGGTCCATTTCCGCGTCGGTAAAGGCACGCAAAATGCCGGTTAGGGTGGTGGTGTCGCCTTGCGTGGTAAACGTGTCCACATAAATATAGCCCCGGCGACCGGACGTGGTATCCGGGCGGGCCTGGCGCGGCAGCAGTGTATAGAAATCGGCCGCCATTAAAATATTATCGGCAAAAGGCGAGTTCATGGCTTGGCCCAAATCTACGGCATGCTCGCCGGTGAAGTGGGCGGTGAAGGCTTTGCCGGTAAAGGTGTCGTTGGTAATTTCCCCCAACGCGCCGCCGTCTACGGTGTAGGCATAATCGGCCCCCAGTTTTTGCGTATCCACCAGCCGGGCTCCGGTGCCGATTTCCTGGTCCGGCGTGAAAACAATTTTCAGCGGTCCGTGGGTTAAATCGGGGTAGTCATAGAGGTATTGCACCAGGGTCATCAAAATAGCCACGCCGGCTTTGTTGTCGGCCCCTAATAAAGTACCGCCGGATGCGGTAATAATATCGTGCCCGGTAGCCTGGGCCAGTTGGGGGGCATTTTGCGCGTTAAGGACTAGGTGGTGCTCAGCGTTAATAACAATGTCTCCGCCTTGATAGTCTTTATGCACTTGCGGCTTGACGTGCGCGCCGGAAAGTTGCGGGGCGGTATCCAGGTGGGCCACAAACGCCACGGTGGGGGCGGGTTTATTCGTGGTGGAAGGAATATCCGCCGTTACGAGGGCGTGTTTATCCACCTGCACGTTTTTGGCTCCGTACTTTTTGAGTTCTTTGGCCAGTTCTTTAGCCAGGGCCAGTTGCCCGGGGGTGCTGGGCACTTTGCCGGCGGAAGGATTGGCCTGCGTATCAAACGTTACGTAGTGCGTAAACCGTTTGGTCAGTTTCTCTTTGGCTGATTTTTTATCGTACTTGGTGACGGACTTCCAATCCGTTACCTGCGCGCTTGCCATTACAGCAAGCACGCAGCAACAAATACCCAGTAAGGTTTTTTTCATTACGCTAAATCCTCAAGTGAGGCGGTCACCTGCGCCAAGGTTAACTGCGCGGCGGCCAACTCGGCTTTGGTTTTATCAATTTGCTCTTGGGGCGCGTGCTTAAGGAAGTTCTCTTGAGAGAGACGTGCTTCGCGCGAGGCAATATTGGCTTTGGCAAGTGCGAGGTCTTTCTCCAAGCGTTTGCGTTCTTTGTCAAAGTCAATGAGTCCGGTAAGCGGTACGTAAATGGCTACATTTTCAAATGTGGCGGTGGCGGTTTGTTTGGGTTTGGCTTCGTTGACGCCTACGGTCAAATTTTCCACTTTGGCCATCAGTTTAATGTAGTTTTCATACGCGCGGATGGTTTCTAAGTCTTTTTCGTCTTTGGCGGAAATGACGGCGGAAATCTTTAACGCCGGCGGCACATTAAATTGGCTGCGGATCGTGCGGATTTCTTTGGTTACGCCTTGGATGATTTGCATGTTGCGTTGCGCGCTTGCATTGACAAAAGCGTCGTTTGCCACGGGGTAAGAGGCGTTAAGCAAAAATTCCTCTTGGGCCCCTACATACGGGCGCAAACTGGCGGCAATTTCTTCGGTCACAAACGGGATGAACGGGTGAAGGGCTTTGAGCGTATTATAAAGGATATGTACGCACAGGGCCATCACTTTTTCTTTTTCGTTTGTTTGGAAGCGTTGCTTGGCCAGTTCAATGTACCAATCGCAAAAATCATCCCACAAGAAGTGGTAGAGCGTATTGGCCGAAAGGGCGAGGTTGTATTTTTCAATGCCTTCGCGCGCGGTTTTCATGGCGGCGGTATAGCGGTCCAAAATCCACACGTCTGCTAGTTCTTTGACGTCGGTGGGCATGGGGAGCGGCCCGTTAATGCCTTCCATATTCATTAAAATAAAGCGCGAGGCGTTATAGAGTTTGTTGCAGAAGTTGCGCGCACCCGTGATGCTTTCTTCGCTATACGGAATATCCTTGCTGGGCACCGCCTGCATCAGCAGCGAAAAGCGCACCGCATCCGTGCCGTACTTGGCGGTCATATCCAGGGGGTCAATGACGTTGCCCTTGGATTTGCTCATTTTCTGGCCCGATTTGTCGCGAATAATTCCGTTCAAATAGACATCTTTGAAAGGGAGTTTGCCGGTAAAGTTTAAGCCGGTCATCACCATACGTGCCACCCACAGGTACAAAATCTCATACCCGGTGACCATCACGCTGGTAGGATAGAAGTGGTCCATTTGCGCGTTATTTTCCGGCCAGCCGAAAACGGACATGGGCCACAAGGCGGAAGAGAACCACGTGTCTAGCACGTCGGGGTCTTGCACGAGGTCGTGCCCGTGACAATGGGGGCACTCGGCCGGTTTTTCAAACGAAACAATCGGCTTTGCGCCGTCTTCAAAAGAGACTTTAGTGAGTTGTTCTTTGCCTTGCTGGTCGGTAGCAAACGTCAGCCCGTCTTTGCTACACGTTCGGCAATACCACACGGGGATGCGGTGCCCCCACCAAATCTGGCGCGAGATGCACCAATCTTGGATGTTTTTAAGCCAATTCAAAAACGGATTTTTCCAGTTGGCCGGGTGAAATTGCAGTTCGCCGGTTTCGGCGGCTTTAATGGCCGGGGCGGCAATTTCGTCCATTTTTACAAACCACTGTTCGCTCATAAACGGTTCAATCGCGCTACCGCAACGGTAACAAGTGGAAACTGCGTTTTGGTATTTTTCTTCTTTGACCAAGAGGCCGGCGGCGTCTAAATCTTTGACGGTTTCTTTGCGGCACAGTTCGCGGTCCATACCCAGGTATTTTTCGGGGCAGTTGACCATTTTGCCTTTGTCGTTAATCACCGTCATAATGGGCAGGTTGTGGCGTTTGCCCACTTCGTAGTCCGTAGCGTCGTGCGCGGGGGTGATTTTTAAGGCCCCGGTTCCAAATTCCATTTCTACGGCTTCGTCGGCAATAATCGGGATGGCGCGGTTAGCCAGCGGGATGATTACTTTTTTGCCCACCATGCTGGCAAAGCGTTTGTCTTTGGGGTTGACGGCAATCGCGGCGTCGGCGTAAATGGTTTCGGGGCGGGTGGTAGCAATGACAATACCTTCACTGCCGTCCTCGCCTTTGTAGCGTAGGTGCCACAGTTTGCCGTTGTGTTGTTCGTGTTCTACTTCAATATCAGACAAAGCGGTAGAGCAGCGCACACACCAGTTGATGAGGCGTTTGCCGCGGTAGATATATTTTTTATCCCACCATTGTTTGAAGCACTCATAGACGGCGCGGGCGCGCTTTTGGTCCATGGTAAAGCGGATGTCGCTCAGGTCCAGTGCCCAGCCCATTTTGCGAAATTGGGTATAAATGGCGTTGCCGCACTCGTTGTACCAATCCCACACTACTTTGACAAATTCTTCACGGCCCAGGTCATGGCGGGATTTGTGTTGTTCTTTGGCGAGTTTTTTCTCAATAACGTTTTGCGTGGCAATCCCACCGTGGTCGGTGCCGGGTACCCAGTAGGCGTCTTCGCCAAACATGCGGTGCGCGCGGATGAGCACATCTTGCAGAGTGTTGGTGGAGGCGTGACCCATGTGCAGGGCGCCCGTAATATTGGGCGGCGGAATGACAATAACAAAGGGTTTTTTAGACGGGTCGGCTTGGGCGGCGAACAAATGGGCATCTTGCCATTTGTCCGCGAGTTTTTTTTCTACTTCTTGCGGTTCATACGCTTTAGGTAACATATTTACTTCCTTCGGTTTTGAATTTACGTGATGTGACTTCACGCGTAACCTATTTATATTTTACTATTTTAGGGGATTTTTTGCGAAAGGCGATAAATTTGCTATAATATAACAGTAGCAAGACAATTTGGAGAGGTGGCCGAGTGGTTTAAGGCACAGTCCTGGAAAGACTGCATACGGGAAACCGTATCGAG
>ONQH01000033.1 GCA_900319885.1 Candidatus Avelusimicrobium ruminicola | reverse complement strand
GGGGGACGTGCTTGAATGTGCCGAGCCGAAGAACAGTATCCTTATGACGTTGGAGAGCGGGGAAACCTATGATCACCTGGTTTTTCCGGAACGGGCACAGACCTATGACGGTTATGCCGTTTACCTGGACGGGAACCACGGCCTGCTGGAGATCACCAATCCGGAAGCGCCGGGCGGAACGCTGCTTGTATTCAAGGATTCGTTCGCCAACTGCCTGCTGCCGCTGCTGGCGGCGGACTTTCAGCGAATCGTGGCAGTGGACGCCAGGTATTATTCCGGGAGCTTTTCCGAAGCTGCCGCCGCTGCGGGGGAAGTGGATGCTGTCCTCTTTGTCTATTCGCCGGACAGCCTGGTGAATGATACGGCGGTTGCCGGAAAAGCCGGGAAATAAACAGACAGGAAAAACAGACAGCAGATGAAAGGGGCCGCTCAGACATGAGCGGCCCCTTTCGGACAGAATGAATTATTCGTTGAACAGACGCGGCAGGAAGGAACGGATGCAGCGGCGCCAGACGGTCCAGTCGTGACCGCCGGGGAAGGTTTCACGGATGATATTCAGGCCCCTTCCTTCCAGCCATTCATCGTCTTTGGCAAAGGCGTCAAAGTACTGGTCCTCTGTGCCCATGGCCCGGTAAAAGTGGCTTTTACGATTGACGAAGAAATTGGTACCGGTATTGGGTACTTTGACGTAAAAAAATTTGCGGCCGATTTTGCTTACACAGTAGATGGGGCCAATTTGGGTGATATTGATTGTGGCAACTTTAATGCCGATAGCGTGGTAATTCACATTACCGGTAAATCGTGTCATCCGGGTTCTGCCAAAGGATTTATGGCAAACCCTGTACGTATTGCGGCCGATATTGTATCTTCTTGGCCGGAAGATAAACTCCCCGAAACCACGGAAGGAGAAGAAGGATTTATTTTATTTAAGGATATTGCGGGCGGCCTTGAAAAAGCAGAAGTGCAAGGCATTGTGCGTGAGCATGACTTAACCAAATTTGCCCACTTTAAGCAATTACTGTTAGATTTGGTAGACCAAAAGCGTGCCAAATATCCGGCGGCTAAAATTGAGGTGGAGTTTAAGGAACAATACCGCAATATGCGCGATATTTTGCAGGCGCGCCCGCAAGCTATGGAATTATTGGAAGGCGCCTTAAAAGAAAACAAAGTGGCTTATAAACTTACACAAGCCCGCGGGGGTACAGATGGCGCCCAGATGACATTTAAGGGCTTGCCTACCCCCAATATCTTTGCAGGATATGAAAATCCGCATGGACCCTACGAGTGGTGCAGTTTGAATTGGGCGGAAAAGACGTTGCATGTTTTGCAAAGCATTGTACACAACGCTGTAAAAGCCTAAGCCTTATTTGCTTGATGATAACTAAAAATCCCCGACTTATGGAGTCGGGGATTTTTAGATTTGTGTTCGGCTTAGGCTTGGGTGCTATAGGCTTGGTCTAATAGGTTTTTAGCATCCGATATGGTGGGCTCCAGTAGCCCATTATCCGCATTGTAATTAAAACGATATACCGTTTTGAAGTTTTGCGGATTTTCCGGTGGAACCTTGATAGTGATTGCATAATTATCCGGGTCAATAGCGTCAGCTACTTCCCAGGAAATTAGGTTTTCGGAAATGGTAGGGTGCTTGCTTTGTACCAGTTGTTTAAGCGTCATGTCATTAGGCAACGCAAAATTTTGTACACTGCTTAGTATCTCTCCATTTAGGCCTTCTTCTTCATATTCTTCTGCGCCGAAATCATCACTGGGTTCGTTGTTATTATCTTGCAAGATTTCTTGGGTGATAGTAGCAGCGGGTGCAGCCTGTTTTTTAGAGAATATATTCATAGACTGCGGTAACAGATTCATAATTCCTAATACCACATATAGAATAATCAATAACAATAAGCCTACTAATGCGCCAATGACAATTTTGGTTAACTTCATCCCCGTAGAGGACGTCTTTAAGTCATGCTGGGCATTTACGTCATCCAAATCCACATCTAAGCGCGGAGAATCAGCCGGTTCCGGCACCATGGGAGCGGTTTTGATGTCTAAAGAGGCTCCGCGTTTGGCTTGAATTGTATTTTCTAACGAGACCCTAGTAGCTTCCGCATCTTCCGGTAATCCATCCGTAGGAAGCAATTGGGTTTTTTCGGCTTTATTTGAAACTGCTAACATGTCTTGAATAATGGTTTCTTGCTGTTTGTTTACTGATTGGTTTAAGGTGGCATTTAACGCATCCAACGCGGCAGCATCATCCCCTACCTGGGCGGGCGGTACGAAATCGGAAATCAAATAAGTAGATCCTTCTTTTAATTCAATTTCGGTTAAATCATTCGGGTTTTGGTTATCGGGAACTTCCGTAATCGTGGGAGCGAACGATTCGGTTTGCGGACCAAAAGCGTCTTCTAAATCTTTTGCGGTTAAGGCGTTGGGATCTGCTTCGGCTTGCGGCTGAGCGGCTGGTTCAGTTTCCTGTAACGGAAGGTCATAAATGCCTTCAACTTCCTTCTCTTCCTTTTTAAGGGAAACGCCCGGAACAAGTTCCTGTACTGTATTTTCGTGTACGTCAGCCGCTTCGGCAGGTCGTTCTATGAATTGGTCTTCCTGTTTTCCCGGGATATTATTGGTTTCGGGAACTGCCTCTAAAGAAGGCAAATCTGTAATTTTTTCTTCTTGCGCTGCGGGAGCTGCATCTGCCGGCATTTGATCTGCAGGCAAAACTGTTTCTAACGAGTCAGGATTATTTCTGTCAGTGGCCATTGTAAAAGGCGTTTGTGCCTCTTCGCTGGCAACTGGGGTGGCGTCTTTGTTTGCGGATAAAGCCGCTAAACCTGCTAAGCCGGCTACGGCGGCCCCGGTTGCGGCGGCCCCTTTCCAAGAAGAATCTTTTCCTGCCGGATTTTCTACAGGGAGCTGGTGACTTTCTTCTTTTTGATGTTCTTGAATAATTTGATCTAAAACATCCTCTTTTGGCGAAGCCGTAAGTTCGTTAATAAGTGCATCGCGGGAGGCTTCTTCCGCAGAAGGCGTGGTGATAAGCGCTTCTTTTACAACGTTCTCCTGGGGAGCGGATTCTTCGGGAGTGAAAGTGAGTTCTTCTTCAATTTTTTCTACTTTTTCCGCTTCTTTTTCAGGTAGTAAATCTTGGAAAGTTTCATCGTCGGCAGGTTGCTGAATCGGTTTCCCCCCATAGATGGAGTCAAGTGCCGAGCGGATAATTAACTCTTCCTCTTCTTTAGGAGCTACTTGTTCTTGAGCATCGGGTACGTTATCTAAATTTTGCTCATGCACAGGGGCTACAGCGGCAGGCTCTTGGGCCGTGCCCGCGGCGGGAGCCGGGGCTAGGTTCTCTTCAGGGATTTTGGGGGATGCCACAGCCGGTTGTGAAGCAGCTGCGGCTGCAGCCGCAGTTTGCAAGGCTAATTGTTGCGAGAGACGTTCGTTTTGTTCAATCGCTTTGTCCAAATGCGTTTGCATGGAATCCAATTTCTTGTGAAGATAAGAAAGTTCATCCGTTAACGAATTTAACTTGGAGAGAAGTACATCCTGGTTGGAAGAACCGGCATGAGCGGCGGGTGTATTTGCATGGGTGGCAGGTTGCGGCATTGCAACGGGTTCCTGCACAGGCACTTCATCAAATTCAAAGACAGAAGAAGCCTTTACCCATTCTTGCCCTCCATTAGAGGCGACTTCTTCGGAGCAAATCAATGTGTTTTGCGAAAACCCATTTAATGTGACCAATTTGTTTTCGTCGTATGGTCCATCAACTTTGTTATTAATATACACCCAATATCTCATAAACTCTCACCCTGTAATAAAGATAGATAACGGTATGATAACAGCATAGCAAATTATAACGCCCTTTGAAACCCTTTATATGGATTTTGTTTTGGCGCGTGCGACGCGGTATCCTTCTAACAGCGTTTGTAATTGCTTAGGGGAACGCTTGGTTTGACGAATAGTGCTAATCATATCCGTCAGTACCTCTATGGAAGACCCGTTTTCTAACATTTCTAATACAAAATCTGTCACTTGTCTATTATAGACTCCATTTAGTTCATCTATCATGGTATGTAAAGCAAAGAGGTGCTTTTCGCGATTGGATTTCCAAAACGTAAATGGAGCTAGGGATTTATTAAAAAATTTTACTAACTCTTTGGCTGATTTAGTTCCTAAATAGTGTTTCATTAAATTAGGAGTCAAGCCTTGGGTAACCGAAGTGGCTTTCATATTTTGCATATAGCATGCTTGGGCGTTGGCATCTTCTAGTGTAATGGAGCCCAGCAATACTTTACAAGCCAGTTCTTTATTCTCATTTTCTTGAGCATAGTGCGGTAATGATTTAAGTAAATCTTGCATTTCCCGGTCCAGTTGGCTGCTTGTCTTTTTGCCGGCGTAATGGTGGGCTAATTCGTATTCAAACCCGTCATACAACGTGTTTTTGGTTAAGGTACGTCTAAGGATCTCACAATTGCGCTTTAAGGTGGCCGCTTGAGTTGCCTGTTGAAAACTGGCGGGAGTACCGTCTAACAAGACACGCACCGCTAATCCAAAATTTTCTTCCGGGTTATCCACATAAGGTAATTTTTTAAGTACGGCATCATAAGCGGCCGCTATATCTTGGGGTGTTTTTACTTTTAAATAGCGGCAGGCAATAATGAGTAAGTCGTCCTCTAACAATTCATCATTAAGTAATTTAGAAGTTAACGCAATATCTTGGGCGTCTTTGGCCGTAATCTGCCCCAGCATGGTACGGGCCGCCAAGGAGGCGCATAACGTTACTTTGGGATTATATGTCTGTAACTGGGTTAGTAAACGTTCAAATTCGGGTTTGAATAAAATGCTGGAAGGTTGGGAATATAATAGTTCCAGTTCGGCTGTTAGTTTGACGGGTAAGTGATATTCGTCGGCTAACTTAAAAATATCCGTACGGTTGGTGGCAATGGTTTGGGCATCCCGCTGGGCCAATTCTTGACAGGTTTGAAGCAAAGTGGCAAGGGCCCGGCGTGCCTTTTCTTCGTCGGATAAGTTTTCTTCTTCTATTTTTTCAACCGCCTGTTCAAAGGCTTCATCAAAGTAATGGCGTGAGGAAAAAGAGGCATAGGTTTCCAAAAGTTTTCCCGTATCTTGTGCCGGGATATCTAAGGCAGCGCATAATTCTGTAATAGAAGTGGAATTATTGTAAATACGCAGTTGGCGCAACGCGGCCGAGAGGGTACACTCATCCAGCATCATTTTAGCAATTAAGGTATCCGTCATGGGAGAGTCTGAATTTAATTGCGTAGCCAAATCGGCAATATCTTGCTGGAGTTCTTCCAACGTTTTTTTGTCTTCCAGGGTGTAAACGAGTTTAGCGGCATAATCGTTGTCAATGCCGGGTAGCATATTGTAAATAGTGCTTAACATCCCGCTGCGTTTGTGGGGCGTTTGACTCATTTTATTTCCCTCTCAAAAGTGTGTATTTGGTTTTGTAAATTTTCAACGCGTGTTGGGTCTGTAATACCCTGTAAATTGATTTGTATATTTTCTATACCGCACATAATAGCGGATTTTAGCAGATGTTTGGCGCAAAAAATATCGGACAAAATAATAGGTGCAATCAAGGGCTCAAGCGTATGTAGCTCCTGTAAAGCCTGCACGGAAGTTGCGGCAATATCCGCGGGAACACAAGCAGCAAACCATAGGGCATCTTGCAGGGCCTGTTCGCGGGTGGTTTCCTGAAGCGGTAACCGGCGTGCGGTCATGTAGGTTTCATAGGCTTGGGCATCCTGTTCCATCAGTTTTTTTAGAGAAACGTGTAGCCCGGAAAATTTTTGTTGTGCTTTTTGCAAGGAATCTTTGTGCTCTTGCGGGGTACTTTTGCGTTTAAGAGTGGTGCCGATGGACATCAAGATAAGCGCACAACCCATGGCCCCGGCCATGGCGGCAGCGGCCCCCCCTCCGGGTGTTGGTTCGGCGGAAGAAAGTGCCGTTAAAAATTGTTCTGCGCCCTGGTTCCAATTCATAGCGTTCCTTTACATAATAGTGCCGGATGATAAATCTTCATATTTTTTAATACGAAGCATTTTCAGACGGTCTTCATCAATGCCGGTGCGGCTGAAGAACACGTGTTCAATCGCGCTGGCCGGCATAATATAACGTCCGCGTTTGACCCCTTTGGGATCAGCCTTGAGCCCCAGCCATACCGGCAACATGGGATCTTTGAAATCTTTTACTTCTAATTCCGCGGCGGCCCGGAAAATCTTTTTCGGGTCCCCTAAGCCTGTAGTAATTACCGCATTGTGAAAACCGCAGTTTTTGGCGGCACAGATATCGCGGTGAGTGTCACCGATAACATATACTTGGTCGGGTTCAAATTTAGTTTTGAATTTCTTTTCGGCACGTTTCACAGCGGCTTTGAGCATATCTTCGCGCGTATGTCCGTCAGTCCCCCAACCGCCAAAGGTGAAGTATTTACCAAGACCGCTGGGCTCCAATTTAATATAGGCTCCTTTTTCTACATTTCCGGTACCTAAGGCGAGCACAATGTCTTTCTGTTTGGATAAATCTTTTAAGAATTTATCTACACCGGCAATAAGATCGTATTTTTTAGCGCGGACCAAAGCATGCACCTCGGTAGGTAGTTGGTCTACATACGCTTTTTCCATTTTTTTCAACTCGGTTTTGGAAGGTTTTTTGCCTTTATGTAGTAGGCCATACACAATTGTAAAATTATCTAAATCGGTGCGGCCGGAAATCAGGGAATGTTCAAAGGCCGGCTTTTTGCCATAGAGTTTTTCGGCGCCTTTAATAAGGGCCTGGCAACCGGCTCCTCCCGTCGTAACGAGGGTTCCGTCTAAATCAAATAAAACGAGTTTTTTCATTGGTTTGCTCCCTTTGCTTTTACAATTCCCGTAACAATATATGCACCGCCTACAGCCAATATCATCCCTATAATTTTAGGTAAAGTAACTTTATCTTGCCCGAAAGCAACCGATAAAATATACGTACCTACCGGGTAAGAAAGGATAATAGCCGTGGCTTTGCTTAAGTCCATATTACGGATGGCTTTATACCAAAAAGAATTGCCTAAGAAATAGTTTATAATCGCGCTGACTACTAAAATAATCCATAACGGGGCGGCATGCACGTCCAATACAATCGGCCCGTCTAATAGCGGCCAGCAAAGCACTAATAACCCCAGCGCCGGTAACGCATAAAAGGCACGGGCGGCGGCGATGGTTTGGGGTGCTAAATCGGCAGGCAGTTTTTTAGCAAAAATGTGGCTTACTTGATACATCCACACATAGCCGATTACTAATAAGTCCCCTTTGGCCTGAATAGACGTTCCCCCTTCTAACATAATCAGGATGACGCCCATCAAAATCAGTATAGATCCGCCAATTTGTTTAAGGGTGGGGCGTTCTTTGAGTAAAATAGCGGCCAGGATGAGGGAATAAATCATTTCTACTTGGTTGGCAATAGAGGCGTTAACCGGAGTAGTGTATTTTAATGCAATCATAAACATCGTCATGGGAAGGGCCGTACCAAAAGTTCCCATGCCGAGCGCTTTTAACCAAACATCTTTGCGGAATAATTGTTGCCACTCGCCGGATTTACCGAAGTAAATGCGGAAACATAAAGCAGCAAATGCACACGTAAAAAATAAGAAAAGGGCGGAGGTGGCATACGGTACCGCCAACTTGGAAATAACGACATTGATAGAGGTGGCTAACCAGGCCAACCAAATAGCATAAACCGGTAAAATATTAAACATACTTATATTATACTTTATTAGGACGGTTAATGCCCTTCTTTTTGCACGGTCAAACTGACCCAATAAGCCCCGGCGCACGTAATGGCTAGTCCCAGTAATTGGTGAGGAGTTATTTTATCCAGTCCCAACAAAGCCGATAACAGAAGTGACAAAACCGGGTATGATAAATAAATGGCGGTAACTTTACTCAAATCCAGCGCGCGGATAGCCTTGTACCACACTACCATGGCTAGTCCGTATTTTAAAAATCCCGTGTAGCCTAGTACGATCCAAGACGTAGCGGTTGGGCGAAAGGTAAATGGCTGAGTAGAGCCGGCTTGCAACATCCAAGTACTGCCTACAATAAGTAAATCCCCCATCCAACGAGGGGTATATTGTTCTTTAAGTAAAATAATCAGCACACCTAGCACGATAAGTGCACTTCCCCCCAACTGCCCTTTACTGGGAAATTCGCGCAAAAAAATAGCCGCAAAAATGAGGGAATAAATCAGTTCGCTTTGTTGTAAGATAGCGGCATTTCCCGGCGTGGTATAGTGAAGAGCAATCAATAATACTGTAAACGGTAGCGCCGTGCCAAAGGTGCCGATAAATAAGAATTTTCCCAAGGTTTGCCGGGAAAATAATTCCCCCCACTTGTAGTTTTTAGTAACCCAAGGGGTAAAGTATAATACGCCCAGTAAAGTCCCCAAAAAGACAAGCACTGCCGGGCTAATCAGGCCGGCGGCATATTTGCCCATGATAGGCGAAAGACCGACTAATGCCCAGCAAATCCAAGCGGCTGATAATGCGGAATAGTTCATAGTTAAATTATAGCAATTTGAGAGATTAGACTTTTTTTCACACACACCAAGCAGTTGGTGTGGTTAGGCAGACTCGGCCACAAGTCGCCTTACTGACGTGCGGCGCTCGCGGCCCCGCCTCGCCAGGCTCGCCTTTCGTGTTCGCCTATGCGGCTCACACGCAAACTCGCATAAGGCTCCGGCTTTCTCGTCCCTCACGCACACCAAGCAGTTGGTGTGCTTCTGCATAAATTAAAAAACTAGGCAAAAGCCTAGTTTTTAAATTTGCGCAGAGAGGGACTCGAACCCTCAAGCCTTGCGGCATGCGCCCCTCAAACGCACGCGTATACCAATTCCGCCACCTGCGCGAAAACGCAAATTGTACTACGAGGGACTACCTAATTATTTTACAAAACTTCGTGGACCTATGCAACCTACTTTGCCGGTGTGGCAGGTGCAGAGGCCGGAATTTCTACGTTATCAAGTACCGACGTTGTACGTGCTTTGTTGGAGGCAATCGTCAAAGCAATAGACGTGCACATAATAATTACAGCCAATACGGCGGTAAACTTGTTGATTGCGTTAAAAGCCGTGGGACTTGCAAATAAGTTATCAGCCCCGGAAGCGCCAAAAATACCGGCGGCAGAGCCTTTTCCGCTTTGTAATAAAACGATTAAAATTAACAAGACACAAGCAATAAAGTGCAACGTTAAAATAAGTCCGTACATGTATACTCTCCTAAATCAATATGCCTACATTATACAAATTTTTAAGCATACAAAACTATCCCCCGGTATAAACCGAGGGATAGTTCAAATATTATTATTTGGCTAAAGCCACTAAGCCGGGGAGTTCTTTCCCTTCCACAAATTCCATACTGGCACCACCGCCGGTAGAAACGTGAGAGAAGGCTTTTTGGTCAATTTTGCCTTTTTTGAGGACGTTTACGCTGTCCCCCCCACCAATGATGGAGATGCTACCTCGTTTGGTGGCCTCAATCATCGC
>ONQH01000096.1 GCA_900319885.1 Candidatus Avelusimicrobium ruminicola | reverse complement strand
TTTACAATATATTCTTTTTGATCTTCAAACTTATTTGGATGATCTGCAAAAAGAATACGAACCGCGGGCCCCTGTTGGGAGCCGGTGTATGCACCTTGCTTTGTGCATTATTGATGGGAAGCGTGCTCTATATGGGGTATAGAGCGGTCTTGGCTCCGTTCCAAGGAATTATGGCTAACGTCAAAGCCAACCCGGCCCCCGTATATGGCGAACGCACCTATACGGATGATAAATATCCCTTTACGCTTCACGTGTATGACGGGATGGATTTTTCTAAATGGATTTCGCTGGGGGACGTCCAATTAAAGGCAGGCATTGATACCAACGCCTTCAAAAAGGATGCCGCCGGCAAGAAATCTACGGAAGATTTTTCCATCGCGCTTTTGCTACGTCAGGATAATATAACCGGGGATCCGCTTGAATCCGTACAAACCCAGTTAGCCTCCGCGCAAACAAGCCGTCAAATTGAAATCAAAGAGGCCTCGCTGACTCAAATTAACGGGATGCCTGCGTATCAAGCCAACGGGGAAGCCTATTCCAACCGCGGTAAATTAAACTTTTGGTTAACCGCCCTGCAGGCTCAACCGCACACGGTATATTATATTGGCGTGTTAGCCCTCAATGATACGCCGCAGATTGCCAAGCAAGCCCAAGATATGACCCATAGTTTTAGTCTTGTTTCCGCGGCCCAGTAACAGCCACGTATTTCCCGGGGACTTTCGGGCCAATCCGAAAGTCCTTTTTTATGCCACGCTAATCCATAACCCTATTACGCTAAGCGGTAGCGGATCTTTTTGAACCACATACACACTGGGTTCTTGCGTATGACTCGTAGATAATACGACTGAAAAACTCCCCGTTTGCAGGGACACCGGTGCATTATAGGCTTCCTGCGTCCGTTGCACTAATTCCGTGAGCGTATGTTCACTGCTCCCCACATATCCGCCGCGGCTGTCTAACACGTGTACCCGTACCGACACGTAGCGTTGTTTGCGCGCCCGGGCGAGCGCCGTAGATACAGCCAATGTCTGCAAACAAGATTCATACGCAAGCCCCACTTGCACGTACATCCCCGCTTGCGGCAACATGACACTTCCCGCAGACACCTTCAGATCGCGCACCACATTTCCGTCCACCAACGCACACACCGTTTCCCCTTCCAAATGAGATAGTCCGCTTACTTGGGTCACTGGTGTACTGTTACGCACGGAAACACTACTGTCTAAAAATACACCCGTTTGAGGAGATTTTTCCGGCAAGCGTTTCCCCAAACGCTCAATAAAAATGCCCCCTTTACGTGCTACCGCCACCCACAATTCATCCTGTCCGTGATTGGCAAACGTGCACAGGCTGACAAACGAACCGGCGGTTTGATGATGACTCCACGCATAAATGCCTTGTTCGGGCACGTAGGTCAGCGAGCACAAATTTCCATCGTCCGTTCTACACCAAAGCAGCGAATCCGGTTCCTGGGCATACGCGAGTTGTTCTACCGTGCGATTAAAGAACAAATGTTTTGCGCGCAGCGTTAAATCATCCCCCGTGTAAGAAGCGGTGGTATAATCATACACAAAATCACGCAATACCCCACCGCGTGCCTGCACAAATACCACCCGGTTTCCTACCAATACCGGCTCAGTCGTATACGAACCGCGTTCGCTTTGCTGGGCCAGTTCAATCGTGTCTAATGACAACGCTCCGTTACAAGAGAGGGTCCACTCACTGCCCATTTAATTTGGTACTGGCTAAGCGAACAGAGAGGGCGTCCGTACTGAGTAACGTGTCACGTGCGCGGCCGAAATCCATGAAATTCCCCGTCTTAGAAAACCACAGCGTTTGCGCCTCGGCTTGGGTGCCGGCTAACCCCAACCGGTCCTGATAAAAAAACACGCACGACGGGTATCCGGCCGCCGGACTAAACGAACCTTCGGCCCAGGCGCTAGTCCACGTGTCACTGCCGCACGCACGCTCCTGTTCCACCACCACTTGTGTAGCACTGATATAACTGACGATTTTGACAACCCCGCGTTGGATAAAAGACTGCGCGCTCAGTTCGTACGTTACTTCCCCGGTATTTTGCCCGGAACGCAGACGGAACTGCATTTTATTTTCTGCCTCGTTGAGGTTTCCCACTACGTAGAAATTATCGTCTTCTTCCCCGCGCGTCCATACCTGGTGGGTTTGCCACGTATCTCCCCCGTCGCGTGAAATTTCCAAGGTCAGGGTCCCCGTCCAAGTGCCCCGGGTACGTAATGTCCAGTCACCCCCGGAAGAAATCTCCCCCGAAACGGCCTCATACCCTAGCGTGCCCGCCTGATAATTGGCCTCTACCGCATGAATCAAACAAAAGCGGCCGCCCACATGATCGGGGGTAAATAAGGGGGTATTGCTTTCCAGTATATAACGTCCCGCTTGGGCCACGGTTTGCGTACCGGCATTTTCGCCCCCGGATAATACCTGCGTAACGGTGTACTCGGCCGGCCCCGTAAAATAATTGCGATATTCCAGCACAAAAGATTTTCCGTTCCAGTCTCCGCCATCGGCCGCCGAAGAAGTAATGCGTAAGATGTTCCCCTGGGCCGTAGCACTAAGCCCTTGCGCCTGATAAGCCGTATTAAAATTATGGGCAATATCCGCCACGCGCAGGCCATAATTTTCCCCTACGTAAAAACAATCCCCGTCAAAATAAGCCCATACCATTAGGTTGGGATAATTTACCGGGGCAAAAGCCAACTGGGCCGCCACGCCTTGGCTTTGTACTACCGTCGTCTGCGGATAAACGCGCAATTTCTTATTTTCCTGCGTATTGTTTGGCATAAACGGACCGTAGCGTAGTGGGGCTTCTTCTAAGGTAAAACTCCCTAACGCCGTACGGGTCAACCTCATCAGCGGATATTGTTTATGTGCCAAATACAATTCGTAGTTATATTGTGCCGTACGGATTTGCGTTAAAGCCTCTTGCGCATAGGGAGTAACTAATTCCAAGGGATATAGTGGGCCCCCAACTCCAACACGTATCCTTCTTGGGCACTAATCGGGAAGGAAAGTAGCCGGCAAGGCTGGTCAGGTTGTTTGGCAGTTCCCATATACTGAGTGCCCGGGCGGTTAGAAATACCCCCCTGCGGATGCACCCACATATTTTGGGCATTTTTCAGCCAAGTATGATAACTGGACGCGTCCACCCGCGTCTGCAACGAAGGGCTGATTTCTCCCCCCGTAAACGAAGATTGTAAATGAGATAGCACCATCTTAGCGTACCTCGCTAAAAGCATCTGTCTGGGGCAGCACAAAGGCCCCTTCGGCCATATTATTACGACGGGCCTCTTCCAAATACAACGTATACTTTTGCTGTAAGCGGGCTGACAAATCCACATCCCCCGTAAGCGCTAAGGCGGCATCACAGGCTAGCGCTAAGGCGCAGCACTTTACAAAGGCCGGGTCATACTGGGTTTCATCCGTCACGCGGCGCGTATAACGCACCCCGGCTTCTTCCACCCCCGTTACCAGCACCCGCGCATGCGAAGCGGGATCAAACCGTTCCTCAAAAGGGACTGGCGTATGCGGATCTTGCGGACTATACACGCGCCGGACAAACAGCGCATCTGCCGGATAGGCATAGACAAATTTCCCTTGGGGGCGGTTTGCGGCCAATTGCACCAGCGGCTTTTCCACTGTGGCAAAGGCCCAATCATGGGTACGTAATACCTCATCGCGAACCGGTTCATAAAACAAGGAAAGCCACCGCGCCGGCTCATTATCTTGTTGTAAAGAAGCAATGGGAGCCTGCCCCAAATAGGCCAATGCTAGATTTGCTATCGTAGTTTGTGAGTACATAATTCTCCTTATGAATTTATAAATACTTATTTTTTAATTATTTTTTATTTTAATTATATTTTTATATTCGCTAATAATCGCAAATTTGTATTTAATTTTACAAAAACAACCAACTTTAATTTTGCGTATAATTTTAATAATACTTAAAATTTAATTATTTTTAATTTTAATATTATTTTTACAAACAATAAATAGGCACTTTTTTATTATTGATTTATTTCAGTATTATTTTCCTACGGGCATCGTTCTTTTCCTTAATTTTACTTCTAAAATCCGTCGGAAAAATGACTTATTTTCTCTATTTAGGCGTTCTTATAGGGCAATTTTAGGGAAAAAACCCTTATTTTGCGCAAAAATACCGCTATTTTGCCTTTTTCCGCTGTGTGCCGACCCTTTTTACCCTCTAAAATCAAATAAATTGCCTCCCAAAAGCGCCGCACATCCAGGCCAAGGGGCAGCGCGCACCAAAAACGCACGCCGCCCCGCGGCTGTTTAGTTGGTTTCGGCAACATCCACCACACAGCAGGAAATGGCCCCTGCGGTAATGGTACCGGTTACGGTGTAATACATCCGCAAGTAGCGTTTCATCCCAGCCGGGATTCCAAACGCAAACAGATTATGCGCGGTATCCGCCAACTGCGTTGCGCTAACCGTGGCGCTTGCTAGCGTAACCACCCCGGACGAAAAGTCCGCCTTATCGGAGGTTTGTAAGGCACAAACCACCTGCGTGGCCCCCGCAAAGGCCGTATCGGCATGGGCCAGCACCACCAAGCGGCCCAAGGCAGCGTCTCCTGCGGCGGTTAAATCTACCGTATGGGTACTGGCACCCGTAGCGCGCAAGGCTTGCGCATCCGAAAACATCACATTTTGATCAAGTAACATAGTTTCTCCTATAAATAATATCCCGGGGCGGGTAATTTGCCCCGCCCCGGCGGGCCTTAGGCTACCACATTTTCATCATCACGGATAGCATCACAAATATGCACGGGGATTTCATTAAACGTCATCAGTGGTCTAGACGTAATTTGATCCGGCGTGTATTGGATGTTCGTGCGGTTGGTAGTCAGTTTACGAAGCGCCGCTTTGACGGTACGGTTCATGTACCACACGGGCTTGCCCAGGGACAGACTTTGGATTTTTTCTTCCAAGTCACACATTTTGTCTATGAGGTTGGACGGCACATTGGTAACATCAATGTTACAAATACGCCCGGCGTAACGCCAATCTTGCACGGCAAGGCCCAATTTCCACTCAAAGTATTCCTTATACGCGGGGTATTCGTTACCGTTGGCATCCACATGATTTACCAGGCCGTAATCCACCCGTTCAATACCGGCTTTGGAACCTTTAGGGAAGAAGGTAAATACTTTATCGGTATCCCATACCACCAAATAGATAGAGGAATTTTGCCCGTTGGTACTTCCCCCCGCATCAATCACATTGCGGCTGGACTCTGCGCCGGACAAGGCACTGTAACGTGCGGCTAACCCGGTAAAACGCTCCGGGGTGGCCCCGGAATTACCGTAAATTAAGTTATGCGCCATAGAGCCGGACATGCCTGCTATAATTGCACGCGATTGCCCCGTACGTACCGCATCAACGTGTCCGCCTTTTTCGGCTACTAATTTGTCTACTACCGAATAGGCAGACAAGGTACCGTAACTTTCCACAACTACTTTGGTAGTGGCCTTGGCCGGCTCAATACCCTGATAAGCGCGGCGCCAAGTTCCTTCGGGGATTCCGGTGCGCACGGCATATTCGTGCCCGGAATCTAACGAACTTTCAGCCACTACCGCATCGGCGATAATATCATTGGACTGGCTAAGCACTTCTGCGATGGCCAACTCTTGACCGGACGGGTCAAACTGTTTGGCATAGTCCACTAAGTTATAATGTTTATCTGCAATAATTGCCATAATTTCTCCTTATTGTTTTGCGTACAACGCTTGCGTAAAAGTTTTATCGGTACTGGCTTGTGCCGTACCCACTACCGAAATATCCTCTGCAATCCGCTTTCCCACCGCAGCAAAAGTACGGACAATTGCCGGGTGATTTCCAAGCCCCGTTTCTTCCAATAACTGGCGCAGTTCCGGGCCGCCGAAGGCGTCTGCCGCCCGCACCGCGCGGGAAATTTCTTCCTCATCATACAAAGCACGGGTTTCTTGTGCCCACACACGCACCTGTTCTTGCTTCTCGTGCGCTTGCTGCTTAGCTTGTTGGTCCAAGCGATTATTTTCTTGCTCCACCCATTTTTGCACAACGGGCAAAGGCAACTTGATTTGCGCTGCTTGTTGTTTCAGGGCCGCTAACATATCGGCCGAGAGGAAAGAATTTTCCGGCAGCACAATGGCTGCATACGGGTCTTGAAGTTGCGGCGTCTGGTCTGCATTTTCAGACGCAGACGAAGCGTTCAAATCGGTTGGTTCACTCATGTTCTGTCTCCTGTTGTAATTGATTTTGCAAAGCCGTTACTTCGGCTTGGTATTCGCTACGCATTTGCTGGTAAGCCTGCGCATGGGCTTGTTCAATTTCTTCTAACAGAAAAAGACCTATACTGCGTTGCCCACAATGAAAGGCGGTTGCCAATTCATCCCTGGGCACAAACCCATGCTGACGTATTTGAGCCGCTTGTAAAATACGCCACAGTACCCGGCGCCCGGCGGCAGTTTTAAGTACCGTTTGCAAATCGCTTATCGTTCGTTTTTGTAGTTTAGCGGGATGCATACCCATCCTCCGGTTGTAATAGATAGGAAAGACCTAAACTTTCAAATCCTTCCGCTAACGCACGCGGATAATTCACTTGATTTCCCGTAGACGGATCCGCCTGCGTAATTTGTGCGGCCAGTTGCAAGCCTTGTGCAAGCGGCTCAAGCATACTGGCTCGCTGTGCTTGGGCGATAGTAGAAATATACGTCACATGCATTTCCAGCCCGTTTAAGTAAGCCGGAGCCTGCGGGATGGCCCCCTGCCGAAGTAAAATATAATACACGCGTTCAATAAGCGGATCTAATAACTCCGTTTTAAGCCGCTGGAGTACCGGCCCCAATAAAAGCATTTTTTCCTGCCGGCGTTCGGCTACTTCCGTGGCAGTCATATGAGGCAGATCTTGCGTAGCCAACATCATAAACACGTCCGCAAAGAAGTGAGAGCGAATCGTTTGGCGCACACTTTCCATGGCTTGCTCCAGCGACGTTAAATCCGCCTGTACTTGGTAAGCCGGTTTAATGGCACTGTCTGTTAAACTATTACAACGGGTAATTCCGCCGGGTAGCAAATTGACTTCGCCTTGTACGTTGGCCGAAACCATCACCGGAGGATTGGTATTTTTATCCAATGCGACCAATTTGGCCTTTTGCATTTTTTGCAACATTTTCACATCCCCCAAGCATTTCCAACCGGGGCCCCGTCCATAAGTTTCCGTGGAGGTTTTAGTTTCCCACCGTGCGCAAATGACCGGAAATTCATGATACCCGCCTTGCCTTAACAAGGTACCGTCTTCCATAAAATACACGGACACATATTCAAAATACTCCGCGTTGTCCTCCGTAGGACGGATCTCATTGGGAAAAATCAAATGAAACACCTTATACCGCGCGTGATTATTTTCTTCTTTAAGGGCCTGCAAGATGGCCGGCGGTAGCACACAGACTCCAAACGACGATGCCAGTTTGGCCGCTGTCATCCAATATTCCGTCCCGAAGGTATTTACACGCCCTTTATCGTCTGCCTCCAATACATATTCCCCCACCGTAAAAGGCCGGCAATAAATACCCCCCTGGGGATTTTCCTCCACCAAAAAGGCCGCCGTGCCAAACACACTCAGTTCTTCATAAAC
>ONQH01000040.1 GCA_900319885.1 Candidatus Avelusimicrobium ruminicola | reverse complement strand
AGCCCGGCTTGACGGATGGCCAATTGTCCGTCCCGTAACGTAGAGCCTACGGTGTTGGGTACAAACACCATTTCGTCCCCTTGGCTGAGCCACACGCGGATAATTCGTCCTTCGCGCACGGTAGAACCGGCAGAAGGAATTTGACGCAGTACAGATCCGGGGGGAACGTTTTGAGCAAATTCCACACCTGCTTGCTTGGCGGCCAAATTTTGTTTGGCCAATAAATCCAGTGCTTGGGAGACCGGTTTGTTGACCAAATCCGGCACGGTAACTTCTTTGCGAGTATGAATCAGGGCCCCCAGTACCCAGTCAGCCGATACGGCAATCAGGGCGAGAAAAAACACGCAGATAAGCGCCACAATCATCCACTTGGTAAGCGGAGACTTTTTTCGTTTTAGAAATTCTTCAAAATTTTCTTCTTTATTGGACATGTTCAGTAAATACGACTTCGTTTAATTTAAGATTGCGCCCATTGGCAAACGCTTCGCCCGCCATGGGTTTTTTGCCGGCGGGTTGGACGGTTTTCAGCCATACAGCTCCCTCTTTACATTTTACTAAAATTCCCTTTTCGCGTTCAATAGAAAGAACGGTGCCCGGAACTACCTGGGCGGTCGTCTCTTCGGACTGTGAACTCAACACTTGAAGCCACTCGGTTTGTCCATTATGCAGAAAAGGCACTTTGGGCTTGGGGCCACACGCCAGGCCGCGTACGCGGTTGGCGAGTTGCGTAGCCGTTAAATCCGCCGGGCGTAACAGGGCATCCTCTTTTTGTAGCATAGGTGCCAAAGTCGGCTCGCCCGTTTGGGGAGTTTGTACATTTTCTCCGTTTGATAGACGCGTGAGAACTTCTTTGAGCCCATCCAATCCCAGCGGGATCAATTTTTCAAACAGGGTTTGGGCGTTGTCTTCGGGTAGAACGGCTAGTTCTTTTTGCAAAAAAAGCGGTCCGTCATCCATCCCGGCGCGAATCCAGAATACGGAAATTCCGGTTTGGGTGTAGCCTTGGATGAGGGCTTGTTGCACGGGGGCTGCCCCGCGTAGTTTAGGAAGTAGCGAAAAGTGGACGTTCAAAATGCCTAATTTGGGTAAGGCTAAAAAGTCCGGGCGGAAAATTTTCCCGTAGGCTACGGCGACTCCCAAATCAAAGGGGGTGGCGGCAATTTTGTCAAAATCGTCTTTGAGTTTTTCAGGTGATAAAACGGGCACGCCCAACTCCACCGCACGCGCTTTTACGGGGCAAGGGGAAATCTCCATTCCTCGTCCGCGCGGTTTGTCGGCTTGCGTCACAGCCAGTTGCAAATCGGTATCTTGTTTAACAAGTTCTAAATACGGCACGGCCAGTTGCGGCGTACCAAAGAAAATTGTTTTAAGTTGAGCCATATATGGATATATTATCAAAATTGTCATTTTTTTTCGAGTTATCATCGAAATAAAACGGTTGTTGATTTGTTGTTTTTAGAATATCAATGAGAAATTTTGAATACTGCCAGACATTATTTTTGAAATTAGACTTTGAAGTTTAGCAAAATTTATATACTATATAAAGAAGTTGCGCTGTTTTCCTAACTTAAACTTGTAGAGGAGGGGAATGACTTGTGAATAGAGGTTTTACGTTGATAGAAATGCTGGTGGTAGTGCTTATCATCGGCATTTTGGCTGCGATAGGTTTTTCGTGGTACCGCCGGGCGATTGTCCGTGCCGAAGGGATGCAACTGGTAGCCTTGCTGAAGGCCATCACGGTCTCTTATCAGCATTATGTATTGGTGCACAGCACCTATCCTACCCGTCCTTCTCAATTAGAAATTCCCATGCCGGGTTTTACCGGTAACCGATGTTGGAGCGGGTATGGTCATAATACCACAAACTGTGCCTCTAACGGAAAATGGGGTTTCCAAATGAGTAATTGGGGCGGTTCAAGCGGGCGGCGGCGCGGTGTAATGATGGGGTTTTTAGAAGGCGCTTATGCCGGATGCGGCTTTTATATTCCTCTTTACGAAGATAGAGCCTTAAATTCCATTTATTGTTTGGAGATTGCTACTAACTCGGTCCGTTTTACCAAAGACAAAGGCGATTGCTGTATGAAAGTATTTCATGCCAAACCCGTGCGTAATACGACCAACGTGGTGGTGTCCAATTCGTCCAATCATAATTTTGCTATCCCTTTTAATTGGTATTTGATGCCCTAGGCAAGCCGGTTTTCCATAAAAAAACCCCGGCCGAAAAAGCCGGGGTTTTGTTTTGGAATAAAATTACCGGTACAAACTGTGTACTTCGGGCATTTCCAGTAAGTCTTTGGTGATGTTTTGGAAATCCTGCCCGGTAAAAGTGCCTACTAAATTAACGTGAAACAGATTGTCCTGTTTGGTAACTTCGCTCTTCAGTACGGTGACATGTTGCTTTTCAACTTGCGCTACAATTTTTTCTACGACGTCCCAACGGGGGTCACACGTAACAAAAAAAGTGTCGTAGCGCTTGACCATTTCCACCACGCGCAACGTCTTGCGTAACCCTAATTGCATAAGCAAAATAGCCACTGTACACGCCGCCGCCAGTACATACTCTCCATATCCTACCGCCATGCCCAGCGCGGCCACTAGCCACACGTTAGCGGCGGTAGTAATGCCGGAGATTTTATTTCCGTCGCGCATAATGGCCCCGGCGCCGATAAACCCTACGCCCGTTACAATTTGCGCGGCAATGCGGCCCGGGTCTCCCCCGGCCAGTCCCATATATTCCGACATAACGGTAAACATCATGGCCCCGATACAGATTAAGCAGTTCGTGGCAAAGCCGGCGGGTTTATCGTGGTATTGGCGTTCCATCCCTAAGGCGCCGCCTAATACCAAAGAAAGGAAAATTTTAATAATAAGTTCTGTGCTCATATAGATATTATCATAGCAATCCCGACGAAAAAACGCAAGCAAAAAATAAAACCCCGCCATGAGGCGGGGTTTTGTGTTTTGTGTGTCTCCTTAGTATAAGTTATGACCCCTATACTCTATCAAAAGCCCTGCTAAAAAACAACCCCCTGTGTAGGGGGTGTCAAATTACTGTGGGGGAAGCGGGCCTACTCCGTCGGGGGGTACGGTATAGGGCTTTTTTAGTAAACTTTTGGCCAAGTCATCAAACCCCCATTTGTCTTTGAAGGAAAGTACGTATTTATACTGCGCTTTGGCTTTTTCGCGCTCACCCAGCACATCGTACACTTGGCCTAGGCGCAGTTCGTTCCATACGCCCCAGCGGCTGGGTGCTTGGTGACTGGTTTTGCGTTTGCCTTCTTCTAAAAGTTGGCGGGCGCGCTCAAAATTTCCTTGTGCCATTTGGGTAGTAGCCAAGGCAGTATAAGCACGGGGGATATAAATATCTTTGTAAAATTTATCAGAGCCGATAAGTTGTAAAAATTGATTGGCTTGCGCGGTTACTTCGTCGTAATTTTTAGTTTCATACAAGCAAATAATTTCTACATAGTGCATCAGCGGATTTTTGGGAAATTTGGCCCGTAACTGCCGGATATATTCCAGCGATTTTTCCGGCGCGTAAAATCTACTGCCGCGCGTATTTTGCACTTCAATTAAAATGAGTTTAGAGGAATCCGCGGTAAAGTGCGCTTTTTGGCGGGACAAATTTAAGTATTGCACGCCCTTGGCTGGGTCGCCCTTAATGGCCACAATTTTGGCCAATACTTTAATGACGGTAGGCAACGTGCCGGCAAAGTATTGGTAAATGCCCAAACCAAAATACGCGTCATAATACGTAGGGTCCAGGCTGAGCGATTTTTCCAAATTGCTAATGGCTTTGCGCCCAGCAAAATAAGAGGTTACCCAATTGCGGTTGCGCATATTAAACAGCGCCCGTAACCCATACAACGCCCCAATGCCCATGTATCCGTTGGAATCGTTAGGGTATTTTTTGATCCAGCGTTTAATACCGGCGATAGAGTCATCTAAAATTTTCTCAAAAACTTTGCGCTGTTTGTCGTCGCTGGTTTCAAATTCATACTCGTAGCGGCTCCAGGCAATCATGGCGTTGCCAAAGTGTGCAAAAGGATGATCGGGGTAGTGTTCAAATACCCACGCAATATTTTCCTGCGCGGTGTCATAGTCTAAATTATACACGCCGTTAATGCCTATAGCGGCATGGTGCATAACATCCGGCGGAAGGGACAACTCGGCACGCGCCGGTACCGGGACCGTAGCAAACAGACAAGCGGCCACTACCAAACAAAGCCATTTACGCATTACTTGGCCTCAATTTTGTCTTTGCCAAAATAGGGGCGTAAGGCTTTGGGGATGATGACAGATCCGTCTTTTTGTTGGAAGTTTTCCAAAATAGCCGCAAACGTTCTTCCCACGGCAAGACCGCTTCCGTTTAGTGTGTGGACATATTCCAATTTGCCTTGGGCATTTTTGAAACGCAACCCCATACGGCGGGCTTGGAAGTCCAAACAGTTGGAGCAGGAAGAAATTTCACGGAATTTGTTTTCGCTGGGCATCCAAACTTCAATGTCGTACGTTTTGGCCGAAGAAAACCCAATGTCTCCGCTACAAAGTTCTACTACGTGGTAGGGGATTTCCAGCGTTTTGAGCACGTCTTGCGCGTCCAATACCATTTGCTCTAGCATATCGTAGGAATTTTCCGGCTTGGAGAGCATGACGAGTTCCACTTTATCAAATTGGTGATTGCGGATGAGTCCGCGCGTATCTTTACCATACGTGCCCGATTCTTTGCGAAAACACGGCGTGTACGCGGTAAGTTTAATCGGCAGTTCGGCCTCGGCTACGGTGCGGGTGCGGTTCAAATTGGTCAGCGGAATTTCAGCGGTGGAAACGAGAAATTGTTTCGGCTCGCCCAACAATTCGTACATATCTTCGCGGAATTTAGGCAGTTGCCCGGTGCCCACTAAAATATTTTCGTTGACAATCACCGGGGGCATAATTTCGGTGTAGCCTTTTTTGGCGTGCAAATCCAGCATAAACGCAATAATTGCGCGTTCCAAGCGGGCCCCGTCGCCTTTGAATAGAGCAAAACGACTGCCGGACAAAGCGGCGGCGGCTTCAAAATCTAAAATGCCTAATTTTTCACCCACAGCCTGGTGATCAAGCGGGGTAAAATCAAATTGCGGAAGGGGAATAGTGCAGGGGACTACTTCCGGGTTGTCCGCGTCACTCACGCCCACGGGGATTTTTTCGTTGGGTAAGTTGGGGATGCTGAGTAGCAGATTATCAATATCGGCTTTGGCCGGCTCCAAGGCGGCTTCTTGGGCGGTCATTTCTTCTTTTAATTTACCGACTTGCTTCATGGCTTCTTGGGCGGCCGCGTCGCCTTGTTCTTTTTTAATTTTGCCGATAGATTTAGACATTTCGTTGCGTTTGGCGCGCAGTTCCTCCACACGGGCTAAGATTTTTTTGTAAGCGTCGTATTTGGTTAATACTTCGTCAATTTGCTGGGCCAAGGCAGGCTTGCGCAGCGATAAGCGTTTTTTTACTTCTTCGGGGTTTGCAACGATTTGTTTAATGTCTAACATAAGTCCTCTTTATTTTGTTTTCAAATTTACCGTGTACGGCTCCGGGAAATATCCCCGGTACGGCTTAAAATAAGTAACCGCATATTCCATAGCATATGTGGTAAGCAACCGCACGCTAATCGGGGCGACGGTGCTTTGCCCTACCACCAGTACCGTTACCATCAGCACCAGGGAAATAAGGGCCACTTTAACCAACGCAAAGAACGTCTTAAAAGCAACCGCCGCGGATTGTTCCGTAAAAGTAGGAATATGCAATACGTTCATTTGGGTTCCTGCTTAGCCAATTCTTTGGCAAAACTTTTTACCAACTTTTTGGCAATATAGTCCGCTCCGTCTAATGCGCGGGAACTTTCCGTACTGTCCGAACCGATCCATACAATTTCCGCAGTTTCCACATCCACCAGTTTGGCAATAATAGCCACTTTGGCATTGATGGTATATTCGGTGGGGCGCACATCTACCGAGTTGGAAACCTGATTGCCCACCGGGCGCGTATAGCCTACATAGGTGCCGTCCGGCATGCGCATTACGTCTTGGCGCATGACCGGGCGCGATTCGCTACGGCGCGAAGCGGTCATGGTCAGTTCCGTGCGGGCCGGCGTGTATGAACTTACTTCCCCGATAAGAAGCAAGTCTACGCCTAAAATCCGGCCGATTTCGCGCGTGGTTTCCGGTGCTAAATAGCCGGAAACCGAAATGTTGTGTTCTTTCAAAATGCTTTCTAACTGGGCGCGTTCTACTACCTTAAACCCGTGGCGGATTAAATACTTGGCAAACAAATTTTCCACGCCGTTCAAATCGGTCCACGCGTTGGAAAATTCCATAATCCCCAGGCGGTTGACTTGGCTAAAATCATACGTAGGGCTTAGCACTGTGTTTGGGGCACAGGCACTTACACAAATACCCAATAAGATGGCAAACAGTCCTTTACGCATATTCTCATTATATAATTTTTGAGTGCGTACGAACAGCAAACGTGTATTGTAAATTTGTAAGAAAAAAATTACAATATAGGTATCTTAACTACTATACAAGGAGATGTATGAAAAAAATACTTTTGTTAAGCATGTTGTTAGGTTGCTTTTCGTTGGGGTATGCACAAAACTATTACCCAATTCATAACGAAGGCTTATATGCGGGCGCTACGCGCTTAGAACTTTACGGAGGGATGGTTCTTCCGCAAAGCAACTGGAACCACAATGGCGAAAGCGTAGATATCGGTGATATCGGCTGGACAGCCGGGTTAGGTTTTTACCGCAATATTTCTCGCGTAATTGCGTTTGGTTTAGATGGTAACTATGCCCAATTTGGTGACGGGGATGAACGGGCCGATAAATCATACTATCGCACCGGCGCCGCTACCGGCTTAGTAGCCTTACGCGTTAACTTCTTCCCGCGTCATTCTACGCGCATTTACATCCCGGTCGGTATCGGGGTGGGGCACGTATTTACCCGCCAAAACAATGATGATGATTCCCACAAAACCTATAACAGCACGGACTTAGCCGGTATGTTAGGGGTTGGGTTAGAATTTGATATTGATGAATCTATCATCTTTGGGGCGGAAGGACGCTATTATGTGATGCGTACCCGCGGTGATTTTGAAAGCCAATTTGGAAAAGATAATATCCACTACGGTGAAATCTTGCTCAAATTCGGTTTTAGATTCTAATAAAACCCCTTACCAAAAGGCTCCCTTTTAGGGTGCCTTTTTTTGTGCTTTTTATATCACAGATTGAAAACGGAAAAAGGAAATGTCTCTCTCCTCTCCCTTGAGGGAGAGGATGCCCGCAGGGCAGGAGAGGGGGAAAATGTTTGCTATAAATTCCCCAGCGCTTGATTTGTTTTTTTTTCTTATAATGGGCTATATGCCAAAATAGCTTTGTATAAATGGGGGAATATCTACTATGGAAAAGAATTGTTGTAAAAGCAGTATAAAAGGTTTTACGCTTATTGAGTTGCTAGTCGTGGTGCTGATCATTGGAATATTGGCAGCGATTGCTTTGCCGCAATACCAGAAAACAGTGGAAAAAACTCGCGCAACCGAGGCTTTACAA
>ONQH01000013.1 GCA_900319885.1 Candidatus Avelusimicrobium ruminicola | reverse complement strand
CAATGATGATACCAACAGCCATATCAATCACGTTGCCGCGCATAACGAATTGTTTGAATTCATTTACGATATTTTTCATTTATTTCTCCTCTTCAATTAATTTTGCCGCCCTTAATAAAGGCGTATACAAATCATTTTGTACGGGATATTTTATTTCATCCCGAGGTACATCCTCCGTAAATACAACGGGGGCCCCTTCTATCACACAAAGCGGACACTGTTCGGCCGCTTCCCCCATGAGTAGAGCCGCCGTGGTGGCTAAACTATCGGCCACATCCACCAACGTCGTTTGCAGTTTTTTGCCAAAAATGTCTGCCTTCCCGCGCAAATCTTTTACCCCGTGAAATCCGGCATAGCCTACAGCCGCCGCTATGACACCGGCCCGCAAAGGTAAAATAGCACTATCCGTAATGACAATACCCAAGTTGTGCACCTTCCACGCTTGTTGCAAAGCGGCGCGCAACTCGCGCGCGCAGGCGTAGCAATCGGGCAGAAAAATCAACTTACCCTTTGCGTTAGACTCGTCAATCCCGGCATTGGTCATAACCATCCCGTCTTTAATCGTAAACCACGCCAGCGGGGTCTTTAAGGCGGCTTGGCTTTGCCGGCGGATTAGTGTCTCTTTTTGCGCCTTGCTTTGATAATCTACGGTACATCCTTTCCAAAGTGCTACCACTTTTGAAGATACGGCTAGCACGGTATTTTCGGGCACCGTGGGCAAAAAGCGCACAATAAAATCGGCTAAATTTGCCTTTTCTTCAAAGATCTCTGTATGCACAGATGTTACTTTCATATTTCCTCAAAAGGGGCCACAAAACTGCGCATGACTTCATTGGCTAAATAAAGCCCTTCTTTACTTAATTTTACCTTTTTATCGGCCTGGGTGAGAAGTCCATTTTGCAAATGTTTCTCTATTTCCGCCCCAAACATCTGTTTCTGCAAAGGCGTCAATTCCACCCCATCTAATTGACGAAAGGCCAGCATAAGCGTCTCCCCTTGCTTTGCCTTGCCCGTTAGTTGTTCGGAAAATACAATCGGGGTCTTCCCGCTTTCCATACAATCTATATATTCCGCAAGCGAAGATGTATTTTGCCGGCGTGTACCGTTTCGGTACGAAGCCGCCGCACTGCCCAGCCCCACATACTCCCCGTTTTGCCAATAATTTGTATTGTGCTTGGCACGCTTGCCCGGCAGTGCATAATTGGAAATTTCATAGTGCTCATAGCCTGCCCGTGAGAGGACGTCGTCGGCTTGTTCCAGCATGGCGCGCATTAACAGTTGGTCGCATACAACACCTTGTTCAAAGAAGGGCGTGCCCTCCTCTATTTGAAGTCCGTATACGGAAATATGTTCCGGGCGCAACGCAATGAGCCGGTGCAAACTCTGCAAAAAACTATCCTGGGTTTGCGTAGGCAATCCGGCTATTAAATCCACATTGATATTCTCAAAACCGCCGGCGCGCGCCGCTTGGTAAGCCTGCAAAAATTGCGCGGCATTGTGGATGCGCCCCAATACTTTTAACTCCGCCTCATTAAAACTTTGCAACCCCATACTAAGGCGATTAAACCCCATTTGGCGAAGTAGTGCAATTTTAGAAGGGGTTAAACTCTCCGGGTTGGCCTCAAAGGTACTTTCTAAGAAAGAGGAAACCAGGGCGAAATTTTTACAAATAATCTTATGTAGTCGTCGGAGTTGATGTTCGGCAAGCAGGCTAGGCGTTCCGCCCCCCACATAAAGCGTGCTGCACGCAACCCCTTTGTACAAGGCAGCCTCATGCGCCAAGGCCCCCAAATAATCATCTATCCGTTTTTCTTGTCCGGCAAAGGAAGCAAAGTCACAGTAATTACATTTCTTTTTGCAGAAAGGGATATGAATATACAAACCACGCATCATGCTTGTTTGCGTTGTGCTTCGTAGTTAAGATAGGCCAAAATGAACGGGTCCAACTCGCCATCCATGACCGCAGTAATTTGGCTGGTTTCGTAACCGCTACGAAGATCTTTCACTAATTGATAGGGCATAAAGACGTAGGAACGGATTTGATGGCCCCAAGCAATTTCCCCTTTTTGACCGTAGCGTTTTTCCGCTTCGCCGCGTTTTTTATCCATTTCCAATTCATATAATTTGGCTTTAAGCATTTTCATGGCGGTTTGGCGATTTTGCAATTGACTGCGCTCTATACGACACGAGACCACAATCCCGGTCGGCTTGTGCAAAAGGCGTACAGCACTTTCCACCTTGTTGACGTTTTGTCCGCCATGGCCCCCGGCGCGGGAAGTTTCCAACTCAATATCGCTCTCCGGGATTTCAATATTGATGTCTTCGTCAATATCCGGCAACACATCACAAGAGGCAAAAGACGTGTGCCGCCTGGCATTGGCATCAAAAGGGGACACACGCACCAACCGGTGCACACCGTTTTCTCCTTTGAGGTAGCCATACGCAAACGGGCCTTCCACCATGGCAGAAAGCGTTTTAATGCCGGCTTCATCCCCGGGTTGAGAATCTAAAATAGAAAACTTAAAGCCATGCTGTTCGGCCCAACGCGTATACATACGCACCAACATTTGCGCCCAATCGCACGATTCGGTACCGCCGGCCCCGGCATGAATTGTTAAAATAGCATTTAACTTGTCATTGGGTTCACTCAGGCGGATGGCGGCTTCCTTCTGGGCGACGCGTTTCTCAGTTTCCGCTAAAGACACAAACAAATTGTTAAGTTCTTGCTGATCTTGCATTTCTTTGCACAGTTCAAACAAGGCTTGTGCATCTTCCATGCGTTTTTGCAACTCAAAAAAGGTATCAATCGATGTTTTGAGCAGATCAATTTGACGGCTCACTTCTTTGGCTTTTTGAGTATCGTTCCAAAATTCCGGGGCCGCCGAAACCTGTTGCAAAGAAGCCAGTTCTTGCTGTTTCTGCGCTACTTTATCAATAGATTTAATTTTAGTTACCCGGGCAGATAACTCTTCAATTTTTTGCTCAACGTCCTT
The DNA here is from genome assembly GCA_900319885.1 of Candidatus Avelusimicrobium ruminicola. Lineage (GTDB taxonomy): Bacteria > Elusimicrobiota > Elusimicrobia > Elusimicrobiales > Elusimicrobiaceae > Avelusimicrobium > Avelusimicrobium ruminicola. Next base: position 8,983 of record ONQH01000013.1, on the reverse strand, counting down.
AAATTCCACATTATTCATATAAGAATACTATCGTAGAAATTCCAATCGTAAAGAACAAAATAGCACAGATCCAGGCGAACCAATCCCCCCACTGCGTATAAAAGGTATTTCGTTCCGTTACCGAAAGCGGCACACTGGCCGTTAAAATTTCTTGCGTAAATAAATTGGATTGTTGCTTAATGTTACCAAAAGCGTCAATATAAGCCGAGAAACCGGTGTTAGCCGCACGTAATACAGGGCGTCCGTTTTCCACAGCACGCAGTACGTTAGCGGCTAAATGCTGATACGGGGCGGCCGTATTAAAGAACCAGGCATCATTGGTAATATTCACAAATAACTGGGCCCCTGTTTTATTCTGTTGGCGCCATAACTGCGGGAAAATAGACTCGTAACATACCGTAGTGCCTAATTTGACACCGCCGGCATCCAGCAACGGTTGCCCTTGGGGACCGGGCACAAAAGAGCCCAAAGCGCCCATAACTTCAATATCTTTAAGGACATATTGCAATAGACGCTCAAAAGGAATAAACTCGCCAAACGGGACCAGTTTTTCTTTGCGATAAGCAGACAAGCCCTCTCCGTCAGGGGTCATTAAATAGGCTCCCACGTATTGGGCCTGTTCGGTAGCAATATTGGAACCCAGCACCTGGTAGGCTGCGCTTTGTTTGCCAATATCGGCAAACAAATTAAAATATTTTTCATCCGTTAACGAACCCGGCACCACGCTTTCGGGCCAAACGGCCAGATACGTCCCCGTACCACTAAGTTGTTGTCCCATGTTTTTTAAGGTATTGGCAATTTCTTCTTCATATTCCGGGGTCCATTTCTTGTACTGGTCTATATTGGGTTGAAGTAGAGCGGCCTGTACGGTTAATAAAGAGCGCGGATGTTCCAAGAAACGGGCCATTTTATGTTGCATGTGTCTGCCAAAACCATAGACGCTGACAAAAACGATAGTTGCCAGCACTAACTGCCATAACCCTTTACGAAGACCCCGTTGGCCGAAGCACCAACCTACGCTGGACCCCACAAAGCATAACAAGAAACTAATCCCATATACTCCCGTGAAAGAGGCAATATATAAGACGGCCGGCACGTTCCATTGGGTATATCCTAACATCACCCACGGGAAACCCAATCCGTAAAAAGCAATCATTTGGTGGAGCCACTCCAACGCTACCCAGCCACAAGCGGCCAAAATTGGGAAAAATCCCCCTGTTTTTTTAAGGAAATGGCACGCTCCCCCAAACACGGCAAACTGCAACGCCAATAAACCGGACAAACCTAACCAAGCGGTTAAAGAGAGTGCGTGAGAAAGGCCCCCTCCATTAAGACAGGTATAATAAATCCACGACAACAAGACCGCATTACTAACCAGGCCCGTCAGCCAGCCGTAAAATACAGATCCCCAAAATCCACGGATATGGCAAATCCCCCAAATAAAAGGAGCCACAATAAACCACGCCGCAAAAGAAAAGGAAATCTTGGGGTAACTGATATAAAACAAACCGGCACAAAGCAACAGACAAACGACTAAAAACAGGCCATGGCTTACATGGCCAATGAATAATTTTATCCGTTGCCAAAACCGCGCGGGTTGTTTTGTAGATTCGTCCTGTGTCTCTGCCATAACTTAATACGTAATTTTACACCTATGCGCTTTACATACAGCCCGGGCCGAAGCACTACACTCTTTGACCGTAGAGGGCTGTGAGGAACACGCCTTGGTGACCATGCGGGACCCGTTAAGCGCATTAAAATCCGTAATATAATTTACATTGATGGCGACCACGCCGGAAGGACCTGCCGCACAACCACACGGATCTTTATCCACAATCAAGCAATCGTCGTCTTGTTTGCAGGAATAAATCCGGTTTAAGCGGGCTTTGCGGGCCGCTTCCTGTTCGGCTTTTTCGGCCGCCTCTTTTTTGGCCACTAATTCCTCTTTGGTTAACTGCGGAACATGTACTGCAATCGGCAAATCATGCGATAAGAACAACGGGATCAACAGTAAGACCACAATCGTACAGGTCAAAAGCCAGATATTTGAGAACATTTTTTTCATTGGTTCGCTCCACAACATTTCTTATATTTTTTCCCGCTTCCGCACGGGCAAGGGTCATTACGCCCGATATGTTTTTGCACGGGAGCGTTCTGATCCGGGTTTTTAGCAGCCGCCGCTTGTGCCCGCTCGGCAGCAGTGCGCCGCGGAGGCAGTTGCAAGCGGAAAATGTAACTGACCATTAAATCGCGGATGCGGTTCATCATGGCCGAGTATAACTTGTACGACTCTTTTTGATATTCAATAAGCGGATCTTTTTGCGCATATCCGCGTAAACTTACGCTGTTTTGCAACTGATCCAACTCATACAAATTTTGCTTCCAGGCCGTGTCAATAATTTGTAACAAGAGCATCCGTTCAATTTCGCCGAAATCAAGGCCTTGCTCAGCAAAATATAACGTGCGTTGCGCATACAAATCTTTCACGGTGTTCATAATGTCTTGCACTAATTCCTCTTGCGATTTTTTCCCGATATTTTCGGCCGTCAGTTCAAACGGTAACGGGAAAAATTGATGCAACCCGGCATTAAGTGCCACAAAGTTGGATTTTTGGGGATGTTGCGGGATATAATATTGCTCCACCAATTCATCTACAATTTCTTCCATCATTTGATGAGATTTTTCCGTCATATTTTCCCCGTCTAAAATGGCATTACGGAGACCATAAATGGCGGTACGCTGTTGGTTCATGACTTTATCATAATCCAGCAGTTGTTTGCGGATGTCAAAGTTGCGCCCTTCTACCATACGTTGCGCCCCTTCAATTTGGCGGGAAAGCAGGAACGACTCAATCGCCTCGCCTTCCTTCATCCCCACGCGCGACAAAATGGACCCAATTTTTTGTGAGTTGGCAAACAAGCGCATCAGCTCGTCGTCTAGCGCGATATAAAAGCGCGAACTGCCCGGGTCACCTTGCCGGGCACAGCGGCCGCGCAACTGGTTATCAATACGCCGGCTTTCATGGCGTTCGCTACCAATAACGTGCAACCCGCCCAAATTGATCACTGCTTCTTGTTCTTCGGGCGTAGCCGGATTGCCGCCTAACACAATATCTGTACCGCGGCCGGCCATGTTGGTAGCGATCGTTACCGCCCCCTTGCGCCCGGCTTGGCTGATAATTTGCGCTTCCATTTCATGGTATTTAGCATTTAATACTTTGTGCGGAATCCCTTTTTGACGCAACATTTGGCTTAATTTTTCGGACTTTTCAATACTGCGCGTCCCCACCAGCACCGGGGCTCCCTGCTTCCACAGTTGTTCTACTTCATCCACAATGGCATTAAATTTGGCCCGTTCGGTAAGGTACACAGAGTCCGGGAAATCAATACGTTTGGAAGGACGGTTAGGCCGGATTTCTACGACGTCCAGTTTATAAATTTGCCAAAATTCGTTGGCCTCCGTCATAGCGGTACCCGTCATACCGGAAAGTTTGTTATACAGTTTGAAGAAATTCTGGAACGTGATGGTCGCTAACGTCTGGTTTTCTTCTTTAATTTGCAGACCTTCCTTGGCTTCTACCGCCTGATGTAGGCCATCACTCCAGCGGCGGCCCGGCATTAAACGCCCGGTAAATTCGTCTACAATAATCACTTCCCCGTCTTTGACAACGTAGTCCACATCCCGTTCATACAAGTGGTGCGCCCGTAACGCTTGATTGATATGATGCACCCATTCCGATTGTACATCATCATACAGGTTGGGTACGTTTAAGAATTTTTCCGCCTTGGCAATACCGGTATCCGTAAGCGTAGCGGTATGCGCTTTTTCGTCAATAATTGCATCTACACCTTCATCCAGGTTAATGCCTTCGTATTTGGCTTTTACTTCATCTTTTTCTGTAATTAAACGAACTTTCAACGAAGGAATTAAACGGTTGACGATATAGTATTTATCGGTACTTTGATCGGACGGACCGGAAATAATAAGCGGCGTGCGAGCCTCGTCAATTAAAATGGAGTCAACTTCGTCCACAATACAGTAATTTAACGGACGAAGCACGCGGTCGTTGCGATTAATGACCATGTTGTCACGCAAATAATCAAATCCTAATTCGTTATTGGTTACATACGTAATGTCTTTTTGATACATTTCGCGACGTTCCGAATTTTCCATATCGTGGCCGATAAAACCCACCGTTAAACCTAAAAATTCGTGAATAGGGCCCATCCATTGGCGGTCACGCTTGGCTAAGTAATCGTTGACGGTAACCACGTGTACCCCTTTGCCGGTAAGTGCATTTAAGTAAGACGGCAACACAGCAACCAGCGTTTTCCCTTCTCCGGTACGCATTTCCGCAATTTTCCCTTGGTGAAGCACAATGCCTCCTAATAGTTGCACATCATAGGGGCGTAACCCAATGACGCGTTTGGCGGCTTCGCGCACCGTGGCAAAGGCTTCCGCCAAAATATCATCCAGCGTTTCGCCCTGGGCCAAGCGATTCTTAAATTCTTGCGTTTTGGCTTTTAATTCATCGTCGCTCAAAGCCTCCATCTGCGACGCCAAAGAATTAGCCTTATCTACATAATGTTGAATTTTCTTTAAGTCTCTTTCGCTTTTTGTTCCAAAAATTTTGTTAATTACAGTTTGAATCATAGTTAAAATCCTTTTTAAGTAAAATGTATGAAGTACGACAAATAAACCTACTCTGCCACCGGCTTTTTGTGTTTGGTTTTAACTTGCAAATTGGTCGTTTCCCGCAGAGCCGTCTGCTCGGCTTGCACTTGCGCTTGGGCTTGGTATAATGTGGCCTGGACCAACCCCGTCAAATGTTCGCCCACATCCGTTTGTAAATTTTTCAGTTCCGCTTCTAAGGCGGAGATAACCGGCCGATTAGCGGGCGCGTGCAATTTCTTATACTGGGCCAACAATTCCGTTTTCGTCTGTACGCTTACCGCCCAAATGCGTGCCAAAATGCCGCGCAAACGTTCCTGGGCATATTGGCGGGCAGCAGGCTCTACCTCTTGCCCGGCGTACGAATAACGCACCGCTTGTTCATAGCCTTGTGTTACCTCATACAGGTCAAGGGAATTGTCAAAATTACGCGCCAAGGCGGCTAGTTCATACCGGCCCGCCAAATCGTCGGCGGGTTGTTTGCTAAGATAAGACGAAATCAGTTCATCTACTAATTGGGAAACCGCCGAACTTTGTGCGGCACGTTCTAAAAGTTGCGGATTAAAATCGCCCACAATTTGGCGTGCTTTTTCGGCGGAAAGAGTCCCCTGTGCATACAGCGCAGAGGTCAACGTCATCGTAGCCAATAGAAATAAACCGCGTTTCATAAAAATTCCTTCTATTATTTTACTATATTCTAGGTACGCGCGTGCGAAATTCTTCCATAAAATTAGGCGCCCCTGTGGGGGCGCCTGTTTTGTAAATTCCTCTTTGGGTTAGCGGGCCGCCGTGCGGAAGAAGTTGCCCTTGACGTTTTTGGCCAGTTGCACTTTGCCTAAGGTTTTGTCAGCCTCTACGGACACATCTTTTGTGTGGGCCGTCACAAAGCCATCCACGGAGCCAAACACGTCTCCCTCTTTAATAATACCTAATTGCCCATGGCTGTTGATTTGTACTTCCAACTTCAAATCGCCTTCTACACTTTCAGCCAGCAAATCTTCTTCCCCTAACGTAAAACTAAGCGGAAATTTAGGGTTTACAACCCGTTTAATAGCCACGGGCACATCCGCTTCGTTCTTTACAATAATAGCGCAGGCATTATTATCGGCTTGCGCCAATGACAATAAACGTTCCGGCACATTTACCGTACCGGCTACATCAAAACGGGCTTCTTGCGCAGAGCGGTGCACACAATAGTAACACACCCCTACGCTTACAGCAGCTAAACATAATGCAAGAATCTTTCTCATACTAATATTTTAGCCTAAATCAGACAACTTTGGCAAGTTTTCTTTTTCTAAAAGCACAAAACACACAATTCTTTGTGTGTTTTGTACTTAATAATCTATCTTACGCAAAAACTTATTGCTTAAAGAAACCCCACAAGTTGGCATTATATACCCAACCCGTGCACACGCCGTCGGAGGCTTTAAGCGGTTCATCTTTGACTTGAATCCATTTCCCTTTTTTGGAAATATACTTAAAGGGGTAGCCTTTTTCTACCGTGCAGACAATATCTCCGCTGGCGGAAGGGGTAGCGCGTACATTTAAGTCAATCTTGGCAGACATACCGCCATTGGGGCTTAACAAAGAGGCAGCAATCCAGCCTTGGTATCCTTCAAAATCTTTTATCAGTACCCAGTCTTTGGCTTCGTTGGTTTGAAGCATAATAACGGGTGTATAGCGCCAAGCGTGCCATTTAATAGCACAGTTCGTTCCCGCACAGGTGCGGATGTTAGCTTCTTTAGCATTGATGCTGGCATATTTTTGGGCAAAGGCCGGTACGCTGACGATAGTACAAAGTGCAAATAAAGCAATTAGTTTCTTCATAAAGCTCCTTTTTGTCTAGGGATTACTCCTATGTTATAAGTATAGCAATACTGGGGAAATCTTTGCAAGTTTTTTTTAGTTTGTTTGGCTCATTTTCAAAAAAGGTATAATATAAGTATATTCTAATAGGAGAATTTTATGAAAGAAGCTGTAGAAAAAGTTATTAACGAAATCCGCCCCATTTTACAAGCGGACGGCGGCGATATTGAACTAGTTAGCGTAGACGAAAAGACCGGCATTGTAACCGTTGGTTTACGCGGACATTGCGGCGGCTGTCCCCACGCGCAAATGACCTTGCAAGCCGTTGTGGAACGCCGCATTAAAGAAGTGGTCCCCGGTGTAAACGCCGTAGAACGCGTTTAATTGGCTATGCCGGTTGTGGACCTGCACACCCATTCCTGTTTTTCCGACGGGACCAGCTCCCCGGAAGAAGTAGTGCACGCCGCGCTTAAAAGCGGGGTGCAAATTTTTGCACTTACCGATCACGACACCATGGAGGGGACCGCGCGCGCCCACGCCCTTGCCAGCGAACGTAAACTAAAATTTTTATACGGGGTAGAAATCAGCACGTGCGAGCATAACCACTTGCACTTTACCGGCTATAATATAGACGTTCATGATACGGATTTCCAAACCTTTTTAGCGGAGAATCGCCAAAAGCGCACCGGACGGATCCGCCAGGTAATCAAACAACTGCAAGCCGCAGGCGTAGAAATTACAGAAGAAGAGGTATTTTCACGCGCAGAAAATACCATATCCCGTGCCCACGTGGCCGACACGCTTAAAGCCAAAGGTTATGCCCCTACGCGCCAGGCGGCCTTCCGCAAGTATTTAGTGGAGGGGATGCCCGGCTATGTTGCGCCAATCGGGGTGAGTGCCGTAGAAGCCATCCGTCGCATCAAAAAAGCCGGCGGCATAGCGGTGATAGCGCACCCGGGCATTGTAACAGAACAGTGGAACTTCCCGGCGTGGAAGGAAGCAGGATTAGACGGGATTGAAGTGTTTTATCCGGCGCACTCATTTAGTATGCGCCAAGAACTTTTACACTTAGCGGATAAATACGGGCTTTTTGCCTCTGCCGGGTCCGATTATCACGGCCCCAAGGGAGGACGGTGTTCCACCCCTGGGATGCAAATTCCGCAAAATCACTACAACCGGTTGCTTAGCACTTTGTTTTAAGTATAATCCACAACAAAAACGCCCTCAAATGAGGGCGTTTTTATTATAGGAGACCTCTTTGTGTGGCTTAAGCACAAAGAAGCATTTTGCAAATTAGAAATGTATAATCGCGAAGGGGCTCTCGCTAATTCCACCAAAAATTCCGCGGCGAAATGTAAACGGAATCTGCTTCACTAAGGCAATTACTTTGCCCTGATACAAGACAGGTTCCCCCACTTTTACTGTAGGATGGTGGCTAAAACCTCCGATGCGGGATCTTCTGTGAGAGGGGACCCCTTTGCTATGAAAGAAACTAAGCAAGAAATTTTCTATATCTTCCCCAAACGTGTCCAGCAAACTTTTCCCCGCGGGGATGGAAGCAAAATTTAACCCCCGCAGTCCCCGGGTTACATCCGCTTTGACGGACACATAAGCCACATCTCCTGAAACAGCCACCGCGCCGCGGCCGCCTTTGGCTACCCGTCCATTGGAGAATTTGAGCGAGACTGTAGACAATGTATAATCGTCTTGACGGGCACAGTTCGCGGTAGTATAGACCCGTTGACCGCTTGCAGCCAACGTTCCGCGGCAAGTAACGGTTTTGGTTTTGTACGAAAGGACTTGATCTTTACAACGCGGCCGGCGCACCATCACATCCGACATTTTTACCGGTTTTTGAAAGGTAGATGTTACCACCACCGTAGCTTCTTGGATTTGTTGTGCTTGCGCTTGGGCAGAGGTTACGGAACGTTCTACCGTATTATACAAGCGCGTGTTTTGTGAAAAGGCAGCCCAGGAAATATTTAATAACGCGGCTACCAGCAGGGTTTTAATGTAACTTGTGTATTTCATAAGTATTCCTTTTAGATACTTATATTATACAAAAGTTAGGTAAAACTAACAAATATTTTTTTGAATTTATTTTTTACCGTCTTAAAATATATATTTTAGAAATCATATAATTGTTAGGTTAATATAACAAAATGCCCAAAATACCACTTACCAAAAGCACCCAAATAGGGCCTCTTTTCAGTTTCCATACCGCCACAAACGCCCCCGCGCAAAGCAGTACGCTTTTATAATCTACAAAATTTTCTGCGTTGCACAGCGTCAACGCGGCGGATGCAATAAGGCCAACCACCACCAACCGCAACACCTTCCACGCGCCGGGATATTTGGCCCGCGTGGCAAATACATATTTACCGGCTAATACCAGCAGCACAAACGACGGAATACACACCGCTACCGTCGCCAACAAGGCGCCCCACACACTGCCGCTGGCCGCATAGCCGGTATAAGTAGCCAAATTGATTCCCACCGGGCC
>ONQH01000026.1 GCA_900319885.1 Candidatus Avelusimicrobium ruminicola | reverse complement strand
AAGAAGACCGTAAGATTCTATTAGGATTAAAAGCCCGTCAAACAAAACCGAACCGCCGGATAATAGCCGCTTTGGTTCCTGCGCCGGAACCGGCTGTATCAACGACGCAAACGGAACCGGTAGCACAAACCGGATCGCAAGAACAACCTAGCACGCAGCCTAGTGTGGATATGCCGGAAGATTTAACACAAACTTATACCCCGGATACGCTTAGCGATAATACGTATACGGAAATCCCGGTAGATACAACGGGAACGGAAACTTCTTATTAAGGGGAATTTATGCAAAAAGTAATGGCTTATATTAAACAACCATATCAGCAAACAGGGTTTATTCGTGCTACGCTGGATTTGGCACTGCGGTTATTGACTGTGGTAGTGTGGGGTTACTTGATGTATGTTTTGGGCCATTTGTTGTTTGATGCCCTGGTGCGCAACTACGATCCCGTAATGAAATTATGGTGGTGCTCGTACTGCTTTATTATTTTCTTTGGGGCTACGTGGCTAGCGTACATTTTGTTATTTGTACGTAACTATTACGAGGCAGAATAAACCTAGTAATTTACTAAGAAAAACAGCGCTTTTAGGGCGCTGTTTTTTATGGGAAAGTTACGTTTTTAAGCAAAGCCCTAGCCTGTTGTTTATCATGCGCCAGCTGGGCCTTGAGGGCTTCCAGGCCGTCAAATTTAGTTTCATGGCGTAATTTTTGATAGAACCAGATGGTGATCTTCCGTCCATAAATACTTTGTTTGAAATTAAAAATGTGCACTTCTACCAAAGGCAACAGGGTGCTTAGCGTGTTTACGGTAGGGCGAAAACCGATATTGCAAAATCCGTCATACATTTTAGTTCCCACCCGCACTTTTACCGCAAATACACCCAGCGGTAAAATTTTGTAAATGCCTGTTTCTAAATTGGCGGTGGGGTAGCCTAGTTTGCGCCCTAATTTGTGCCCGGTGATGACACGGCCGGAAAGTTCGTACGGGCGGCCTAGTAAGGCGTTGGCGTGGGGGATATCCCCTTGGGCCAACACTTTACGGATGAGGGAAGAGGAAATCTTTTCATGGTCTTCGGTAAAAAAGGGGGCCACTTCAAAGGGAATATTTTTCTGGGAACAGGCCTCGCGCAAAAATACAGCGGATCCTTCCCGGTTTTTGCCGAACGCAAAATCGGCCCCAATGAGTAAGCCGCCACAATCAAAATGATTCAGTAAACGGTTAAAAAACTGCTGGGCGGATAGTGAACGTACACGGGAAAAATCCAAGGTTTCGGCACGTAATCCTAAGTCCTTGAATAGCCGCTTTTTCTCATCCGGCAGGGAGAGAACCGTCATTTCGGGATGCGCGGTTTGCAACGTTTTGGGGGGTAACGGAAAATAAAGCGCAAGGGGCTTAGCTCGGTGCAGCACAGCCCGCGTTTCCAGCAAATTAAACAAATGCTGGTGCCCGCGGTGAACGCCGTCAAATGTGCCGATAGTGATAAAATTTTTCATACAGGTTGTACCCAATTATATAGGGTATCAGTTTGACACTCTTTAAGCAAATTTCCGTCAAAAGCCTGGGTTACTTGATACGGGCCGATGGCCAAGCGGCGCAAACGGGAAAGGTGGCCTAGCGTACCTAATTTTTGTGCAAGCATATACCCCAGTGAACGTACGTAGGTACCGCTGGTCCCGGTGAGTGTGAACGAAATGTCAGTAGGTGAAATCAGTTGTACCCCGCTCCACGAAACCGTAACCGGGCTAAACCGCGGGGTTAATTCCACGCCTTTGCGGGCCAGGTCGTACATTTTCTCACCTTTTATTTTTTTGGCACTAAAAGGGGGAATTTGTTGCATGATAGGGCCGGATAGTTGCGCCACGGCTTGCTCCAGTTGCTGGGTAGTAATAGGGGGTACCGGGGCAGTGTGGGTAATTTCGCCATAGCGGTCCCAGGTGTCGGTAGCCGTGCCTAAAGAAAGGATGGCTTGATAGGTTTTATTGAGTTGCAAAAATTCCGGTTGGCGGCGGGTGGCCTCGCGTCCCACGAGCAAGATTAAAAGGCCGGTTGCCATGGGATCCAACGTGCCGCTATGCCCAATAGTTTTGGTACATAAAATGCGTCGTACAATCGCAATAATATCATGCGAAGAAAAATCCGCCGGTTTATCTATGAGTAAAAGGCCGCTTTTTTGCGGTTTAGGCAAGTTTTTTAACGACATCAGCTACCACGTCGGCCAGTTCCTGTGCTACTTGATCTACCGGTTTGCCCGTTACCTTAAAGCCGGCCGCGCGGGCATGCCCGCCGCCGCCAAAGGTTTGGGCAATCTGGCTTACATCGGCTCCGCCACGAGAGCGTAAATTGACGGAAACTTTATCGGGTTCTTCTTTGATAAGTGCGGAAACCTCTACCCCGGGGATCATGGTCGGTTGGCTGACAATGCCTTGCGTTTGAGAAGGGGTGGCCCCAAAGGTTTCAAAATCGCGGTGGGTGAGGATAATTTCGCTATATTTATTATCAAAGCGTAGTTGCATTTTCTCCAAGGCCCGGCCTTGTAATTTTAGTTCAATGTAAGGTTTGGTAAAGTAGATGACTTGATTGATTTTGGCAATATTCGCTCCCAACGCCACTAACGCAGAGGCTACGCGCAGGGCTTCGGCCGTGGTGTTGGAATGGACAAAACGCCCCGTATCCGTAACTACTCCGGTGTAGAGGTTAGTGGCTTCTTCGGGGGTGGGGAGGAAATTTCCTTCCGATTCCTCAAAAAGCTGAAAAATAATTTCCGCGGTGCTGGAGGCTCCGGAATCAATATGGTTTACATCCCCGTAAGCGTCGCTGACCAGGTGGTGATCAATGTTAATCAAGGTGTGGGCGGCGGTTAAAATTTCTTCCAAATCGCCGCCGCGTTTTCTATCGGAACATTCCAATAAAATGACCGTGTCAAAATCAATTTTTCCAGGGAGTTTATCTACGTGAATTTTAGAAATGCCGGGCAAAAATTGCAGGTCCGCCCCAATAGCCGGCGCGGCGTAGGCATATACGGTTTTGCCCATGCGTTCCAAGAGCGAAGTCATGGCTAGGGTACACCCCAAGGAATCTCCGTCCGGGTTTAAGTGCCCGGCAATAAAGAAGCGTTTTCCCTGGTTAATAGCATGCCAAATAGCCTGTAAACTTTGCGCTCTATTTTCCATCGGTTTTTTCCTTATCAATAATTTGAAAAATAGACTCTACCCGGGCTGCTTTTTCGGGGGTATCGTCGTATTCAAAGGTAAAAGAAGGAATCCGTTTTAAGTGTAACCGGCCGCGCAAGCGGGCCCCAATTTCTTTGCGAAGTAGCGCCAGTGCCTCTTGCGTTTTTTTGCGGTCTTCGGGACTGCCAAAGACGGAGAAAAATACCTTGGCGGCAGTTAAATCTTTGGAAACATGAACTGCTGTAATGGTAACAATTCCGCCAAAATCTCCGTTGGCGGACATTTTGGTAATAAGTGTATTGATTTCTTCTAAAAATAAAGTTTCTAAGCGTTTAATGCGGTCAATCATACTTATATTATAGCATTTTGCCTAGCGCTTATAGGGGAACAAAATGTGTACTATAACCTACAACCCAAGCAAGTGTTTGTATTGAGGAGAATTTTTAATGAGTTCCTGCTCAAAGGCGTCCGGCCCTACCTGTTCAACCCAGGTTTTATCTTCCCGCAATAGGGAGGTCCCCAGTCCCAGTTTGTGGGCAGAAGGGAGGCCTAATAAGTCTAGCAAGGTGGGGGCCCAGTCCATTTGGCTGTAAAGCCTGTCTATGTGCTTGGGTAACGGTATCCCCGGGGCTATGATGAGGTTGTAAGGTTCGCGCCTTGTATTTTTGCCAAGCAATTCATGGATGTCGGAGGAACTCATCATTAAGTGATCGCCCATTACCACAAGTACAGTATCCTTGAAAAAAGGTTGCTGTTGGCACCAAGTGATAAAGTCGTGCAGAATTTTGTCGGAACATTTAATTGCGTCGCGCGTATCGTTATACGTTTTGTTACAGAAGGATTGAACGTATCCATGGGGAAAGTGTGTATCTAGGGTCGTTAACGCTATAAAAAAAGGTTGCTTGCGTGCGGCAAGTTCTTGTAATTTTTGCTTAGCAAATTGAAATAAAGCGGAGTCATTAACGCCAAATTCTTCTAAACCAATATCGTTTTGGGTGGCAAAATGTTGTGCAATCAGTTCATCCCGGCCCCATAATTCGTTGAAGTGGTGTTCCCGTACAAATACATCCGTGCCGACAAAAGACAAATAAGTCCCTCCGGCAAATACCGTATAGTACCCCGCTTGGGATAAAAGGTCGGGTACGCAAATGGCGTTGGGTAAAAAATGCTGGGTTTTGGGACCAAGTTTGTCACGTAACTGTACACGTAGCGGAACCCCGCAAAACGTGGCCACTTGAGAGGCCAAGGTCCAGTTGGTGCCATTGATGGAGTGATAGCCCGCGATCGTGGTATTTTGGGCCGCCAAAGAGGATAAATGGGGAATCAAATTAACTCCGAAACTGGAATCTGTATAGTTTTTCTCCATAGATTCGGCAAAGATGAGAATCAGGTTTTTGGGATGTTGCGGCAGCGTAATAGTAGGGGTTGGGGCCAAGTGCCGGTAGATAGAAGTGGTTTGGGTGGAAAGCCACAGTTGCCTAAGTAAAGAAATGGGTTTATCTTCTTTTATTTCGGAAACGTGTACGGGTTGATACGTAAATAGTACCCACGCAGCAACTGCCAGCAAGGGGATACCCAGGTAGGGCTTTTTTAATGTCAGATAGGTTAATACTGTCGTAAAGGCCAAAACTAAAAAAATAAGGCGTGGATAAGTGGCCAAAAAACTGCTATCTAAATAAATAGCATGAAAGATAATTTGATTTAACGAAGTACCGGGAAAATGAATTTCAATAACTCCCAAGGTGACTATGGCAAATATCACCCCCAGGATTAAAATCCCGGCCAGGATACGGAGTATTTTTAGACATAGGGTTCGTATCATGGTAGATTAGAGGAAACGGACTTTTTCTTGCGGAACACCACCCATTTATTGAGGGAGAAACTAACCAACGCTACCAAAAGCGAACTGGTCAATCCGGCCACGTACAGGTTGGTTACGCCCACCAGCGTCAGTACGCGCAAAATACCAATATTTAAGAAATAGCAAAGTGCATATACCGCAATAAATTTGAAGATGAGCATATTATCCGGGTTGTCAAAAACCATCGTGCCCATAGTCTTAAAACTAAAGCAAGTGCCGATAACGGTGGAGAGTAGCACCGCTAACGTATAATGCGCGCCTAAAAAGATGGACAGCGCATAAATGCTATAGGCAAACACCGTGTTTACCCCGCCGATAATTAAAAACCGGATAAACTGCTCCGGCAGATGTACAATACGAGCAACCCAACAACAGAATTTTTGAAATAATTGCATACTTTTATCCTTGGATTAACTTTAAGTAAAAGAAGAGCGTGTCTTGCGGGGCCAGGTGGTGCGGCTCTAGCAGTTCCAGGCGGGCATACACCGGGAGAAACATCTTGCTGGTTTTATCAAACTTCCATTTTTTATGCCCCTCTATGCGAAACACTATGGCATAGTTTTGTTTTTCTTCCGGGCGATCTTGCAAGATAGTATTTAATTGATCGGTCCCTATAAAAAGGTCGGGGAGCGGGCCTTGATTCCAAGCCTGTAGGGTTTGTTCGTCTTGCGCTTGCGTGCGGGCCTGATGCATATTATACCGGTACGGGGTAGCGGTGTTAAAATTGGCAAACAAGTTGCGCGGCGCGTAAAAATTAAGCGTAGTGGCTAAAGGCAAGTAGTGTGTGTTTGTAAGACCGTTGGGGTATACCGCTTTATGCGTATCAGGAATATCCTGCGGCTTCACTTGCCACCAAGTGATAAAAATACGTTTATCTTGTAACTGGTGGGTTTGTAAAAAATCAACAAGCGGTTTGCCGGAGAGTTGCGGTTGGGTGGCCTCGCTAAAGAGGGTGGCGGACGTCCAACCCAAGGGGACAAATAACAACAGAGCGTAAAATGCTTTAAGATAAACGGGACATTTAGAGGGGGATTTCCATCCTATCCACAGTACAAACAAAAAGAGAACAGCGGCCAAGCCAATGTGGTGCTGCCACATATAATAGGCCAAGATCAGGCTCATGCCCAGATAAGTAGCATATAGAAACGGACGCGCCTTTTTAGACAGGCACACCCATAAACTGCCCCATACGCATAGGCCTACTAAAACGCCGGATAGGAGAGGGAGCCAATTCCCCAACGGGAAAACCGAGAGCCGCTGATCCACAAAGAAAATATCCGTAATAAATGCGTCAGCCGGCATGATAAAGAGTAAATAAATCAACCGTTGCCACAAGGGGGTAGTTTGAAATTCACTCCCCATTGCAAACGTATCCGGCCGCGGGAAAATCCACACAAGCAGAAGAATAGCCCAGCCCAACAACCCCAGTAACCAATGAAACCGTCTGTCACGTCCCAGATTGCAAAAATATGTTTTCCATGTACGGGGGCCTTTCATTTCCCATAGCCAGGCTAAGGCAATTCCACCGGCAATAGCAATCCCGTACAAGTGGCACGCGCACAACGCGGCTAATAAGCCCACAAATAAGCCGGGGCGTTTATCTTTTTGCGGGAAATATACCGCTAACAAACACATTAAAAAAACTAGGATGTTGTAGGGCCGCACAATGACGCTGTACTGATAAAATAAAAAATAGGAAAAGGGCAACGTTAGCCGGGCCACACGTGGAAAGGGGGATTTGAAAATAATTAAGTACGCCGACGCAATGCTAAACAAAGCACCGACTAGCGGCAACCCCAGTGTCCCGCTGATTCCTAACCGTGCCGGGATGGCTAAAAGCAGGTGGAAAAAGGGCGGGTGCCCTTCATAATGCGGTAGCACAAATAGCAAATCTTTCCACGGGGCATCTTGGGCAATAAACCACGCTTGGATTTCATCAAACCAAGGTTCGTGCACGTACATGGCAAAGAGTAACACGCCGATAAACAGCATCCATACAATCCACTCTGCACGTTGTCCCTTTGTCAGTTGCCCAAGTAGTTTCATTTGCTTTCGTGGTACTCTTTTTCCGTATTGACGTTCCAAATGGGGCTTTTATCCGTTTTCCCGTTTACAATCGCGTCCACCGCTTCAAATGCGGTCACCATGGAGTGGTCCATATTGTTATAGCGGTGTTGCCCGTTACGTCCAATGCAGTATAAGTTGGTAAGCGTATTAAGATATTCAATGAGCGTATTGATTTCGCTATATGTGTCAAAATAAGCCGGGTAGGCTTTTTTCACCCGTTCGCGGTGGCTGGCCAAAATGCGGGTGTCTTGGGAAATAATCCCGATTTTTTGCAATTCCTGCGTGGCTTGTTTTACGCAATCTTCTTCGGTCATATTCCAAAAATCGTCGCCTTCGTTGCAGAAGTACTCCAACCCCACCCATACGGTATGTTGTACGTCGCTCACCATATAGGGGGACCAGTTATTAAAAATTTGGATACGTCCCATTTTTACGCCGGTATCTTGCACATAAATCCAGCAATCCGGGATGGTGTTTTGGAACGTAGGAATTTTAGTGTTGTTGGGCAAGGCTAACTGATCCACCAATACGCCCACGGTTACAAAATCGCGGTAGGGCAAGTGCTGGGCAATGCGCTTGGCGGCGGGGGTGGCTTGCGGCAGGCCGGCTACCAAGTCTTTTAGCGGCATGGACGAAATTACTATATCGGCGGGAATTTCTTGCCCGTTGCACACGACGGATGTTAGTTGATTGCCTTGTTGTGCAAAACCGGTAACGCGACTATTGAAAAGCACTTTGCCGCCTTGTTTTTCAATGCGCTTGGCTACCGCACTCCATAATTGGCCGGGCCCGTATTTGGGATAATAAAATTCTTCAATCAGGGAAGTTTCTTTTTTGGCGGGTTTGGTGTGTAAGATACGCTGTACCAAATCTTTTAACACGGCCGAGATGGACAACCCTTTCACGCGTTGGGCCCCCCAATCGGCAGAAATGGCACTGGGGTGGCGGCCCCATAATTTTTCGGTATAGCCTTCAAAGAACATGCTGTATAATTTTTTGCCAAAGCGGTTGATGTAGAAATTTTCCAAAGAGGTTTCCGGCCGCTTATGCAGTTGCGCCGCCAGATAGGAAAACCCCGCTTGCATTAACGTAAAAAAGCCTAAGTTATATAAGGTCTTGGCCGAAAGAGACAGCGGATAATCAAAAAACGTATGTTTGTAATAAATGCGGGAAATCCGTTTGCGGATTAAAAATACTTCGTCTTGTGTTTGCGGGTCCGGCCCGCCGGTCACTACGGGGGAGTGGCGGTGAAGCAGTTGGTCATCTAACGAGGGTTTGCCTTGGGCCGCAAAGATAGAAAACCACCAATCCATCACGCGCGGATCTTTTGAAAAAAAGCGGTGTCCGCCTAGGTCCATGCGGTTTTGATTGGTTTCTACCGTGCGGGAAATACCGCCGGCTACCGAATCGGCTTCCAATACAGTTACCTGATATTGCGGGTATTTAGTTAATTCATAAGCCGCCGTTAAACCGGCGGGGCCAGCCCCAATGATGACGATTTGTTTTTTCATATATTCTTATATTGTTTAACAAAAGCAAGCATAGTGTTTACGCAAGGGGACCCCTTGCCATCTCCTTGTATAATTTCATCTATATTATACTATATAATAATATGGACATTTCACCTATAAAAGTGCAGGTTGCCGCGGTCCTTTTGGTGCATAAAACCGGGGAAAATACAGATCTATATCCCCTGATTTTCAAAAAAAATGTTTATGAAAAAAAGAAATACCACCGACGGGGACCGCCCGGTTTTGGGCCCATGTCAAGACCCAATTTGAAAAAAAGACTTGCAATTTTTAAAAAATATTGTAAACTATTATGTAGAAAGCTAACCACTTTCTATATTAACTTGTAGGAAAAGGAGAAAACTTATGAATAAAGGTTTCACGTTAATTGAGCTACTCGTAGTAGTGCTCATCATCGGTATCTTGGCCGCAATCGCCTTGCCCCAATATACCAAAGCTGTAGAACGCTCCCGCATGGCCGAAGCTGTGCAAGTATTAGGTGATGTGGCTACCGCCCAAAGCATCTTCTACATGCAACACAACGAATTCGCCGCCAGCTTGACCGACTTGAATAACAGAGGGGATGTAACCATCTCTGACCCGACCGCTGATGGTAAATGGACGTTAGCAATTGGTAACGCTGATGGCGTACAAACCATGACCCGTGACGGTGGTATGTATGACGGTGGTGTATTAACCTTGACCGTACATGAAGATGGTTCTATTACCAAGAGCTGCGCTGAAGGTGCTGATGCTACTGCAGGTTTCTGCACCGTAGCTCGCTCTATGGGTTATGGTTCTTAATTGAACGGATAACTAAAAGATTCACAAACACCCCGCATGTGGTCCATGCGGGGTGTTTTTTAATTGCCATTTGACAAGGGGCCTTATACTTGTTACAAT
>ONQH01000021.1 GCA_900319885.1 Candidatus Avelusimicrobium ruminicola | reverse complement strand
CGCAGAGATTTTTGCTGCGCGCACGCAGTACCCCGTCTAACCCAAATCCCATGGCGCTGTCTTGCTGAATTTCGCGCGCGTAGTTGGGGCTAACGGTGTTAATGTTATCGGCAAACACAAGCCCGCTTTTTAAGAAACTAATTCCGCCGTAATATTCAAATTTTTCAGGGGTATAATCTACCGGGTGAAACCCCGCTTTGCGAAATGCCGCATACGAATAATGCCCCTGATAGGCAATATTGTGAATCGTATAGAGCGAGCGGGTACGCGTGTAAAACGCGTCCAATTTATAGACGGTTTTTAAGTAGGCCGGGATTAGGCCGGTTTGCCAATCGTGGCAGTGGATAATATCCGGGCGAAAGCCGATAAATTTGCATCCTTCCAGGACCGCGCGGTTAAAGAAGATAAAACGTTCGTCATTATCCTGAAATTCGCCTTCTTTGGTGCGGTACAAGTCGGGGCGGTCAAAATATTTGCGGTTGCCTACAAAAAAGACGAGTACATTTCCCCAGTTGATGTACGAAAGGGAAGCCTGCTCAATTTTATCCCCCACCGGGATCAAATACACCCCCGGTACAATTTTAAGAGAAGATACCCGCACAATATTACGGTAATGCGGCAAAAACAACAAAACTTTATTTCCCTTGTATCCGGCGAATTGTTGGCACAGTGCGCCTACCACGTCGGCTAACCCCCCCGTTTTACAAAACGGAAATGCTTCACTAGCCGCTAAAACAATGTTCATTTCTCTTCCTCCTGCGTGGGGGTTTGTGGCGCTTGCGTATTTGTTTGATCGGCCGAAGTAGCAGCAGTGTCTTCAAACGGTAACCCTTCATCGGCCGTAGTGCTAGCAGATTCCCCCGCAAGTGTTAAGTCCCCCTGATTATAACTATTACGCTTAAAGAACGGGTCGGGCGTGGAAGCCTCCAGTGCTTCCAAACGTTCCTCGCCTTCCAGTTCCTCCAACGGAATAATGCGCGGCTGCCCCAAAGGCGGCAGCGGCTCCCCAAACGGCAAATCTTCTTGTTTGTCTTCCAAATTCTTTGCCGCAAATACCTGCAAATCGGGCAGTTCGGTTACTTTGTTTAGGCCGAACATCCGCAAAAATTCATCCGTAGTTCCGTATACCATCGGGTGACCGATGGTTTCTTTGCGCCCCACCACGCGCACCAGGCCGCGGTCTAACAATTTCTCCAGCGGGCCGGCCACATCTACGCCGCGGATGGCTTCCATTTCCGCCCGGGTAAGCGGTTGCTTGTAGGCAATAATAGCCAGCGTTTCCAACGCCGCGTTGGAAAGGCGCGTAGTCATTTTATTTGGTAATGGCTTCGCGCACTTCTTTGGCGTTGGTGTTTTCAATCACGTCCACCAGGCGCGAAACTTTGACCGGGCGATCGGTAATAAAAAGCAAGGTTTCAATAATTTTTTGCAAATCTTCGCTTTCCAACAGCGTAGGAGCCGGTTGTTCATCCGTACCTGTAGCACTTTCCGGTTGCGTTTGCACGGTTGCCGCCGTTGATTCTGCCGGTTGTTCGGCTGGGGATGGGGTTGTGTCTTGCAATTCTTCAGTCATAAAAATTCTCCTGCGTTAGGCTTCGTCGCCATGCATTAAGGTTCTAAAATCTTTGTCTTTATTTTCGGGGTTTAGATAAATGCGGATTTGGCCTTCGCGCTCATCTTGCCGGGCGATAATTTTTTTAATCTTCATCAATTCCAGCACCGCCATAAAACACGTAATTACGCCGCGTTTTTTGGTTTCCCCTACAAAAATATCGTCCAAAAGTACCCACTCGCGCTGGTGGAACAAATTTACTACTTTTTCCATTTTGGACTCAATGGGAAATTCTTCTACTTTTAAAAGTTCAATGCGTTTACGCTCATCCAGGCGGTCAAAGGCGCGCTTGACGGCGGCAAGCAAGTCAAACAGTTGCAAATTAAGCACTTTTTCACCGTTGTCAAAAATAGGGGCCGCGCGGTAGAATTTATCTTTATTTTCTTCTAACTTTTCGTTTAAGTATTTGCTGGCTTCTTTGTATTTTTGGTATTCCACCAGTTTAGCCACTAACTCCTTCATGGGGTTGGGGCCTTCGTCCTCGCTGGTGGGCGCCTGGGAAGGCAGCAGCGTCTTGGCCTTGATTTGCATAAGCGTACTGGCCATGACCAAAAATTCGCCGGCTACTTCTAAATTTAACTCCTTCATCACGTTCAAATAATCCAGGTATTGCGTGGTAATTTCGGCAATGTTAATGTCGCAAATATCCAGGTTATCTTTTTTAATCAAATGCAGCAGCAAGTCCATCGGTCCTTCAAAGACGTTGATGTGCACATTGATGGGAGTAGGAGCGTTAGTAATCATAGTTATTTAATAATCCGCATGACTTTTTTTACTTTCGTTAACGTGGCCGCGGCGTTAGCGCGGGCTTTTTCTTTACCGGCAGATACAATTTGCGCCAGTTGGGCTTTGTCGTTTTCAAACGTTTTACGACGTTCGTTAAAAGCGGCCAGTTCCGGCTCCATGAGGGCAAAAAGTTCCTTTTTGCACGCCACACAACCTAGCGCCCCGGCTTTGCATTCTTCGCACCGTTTCTGCCAGTTGGGGTTGTAAATTTTATGGAAGGCAAAGGCCACGCACCCTTCCGGGTTGGCCGGATCGTTTTTGCCTTTCTTGTTGGGGTCGGTAAACATGGTCATTACTTTTTTGCGTACGCTCTCTAAATCTTCCCCCAGAAAAATAGAGTTGTTATACGATTTAGACATTTTGCGCCCGTCCAACCCCGGCACGCGCGCTACGGTAGTGTACAAAGGTTGCGGCTCGGTAAACACTTGTTCGCCGTAGATTTCCGCAAAGCGGCGGGACAAATCGCGCGCAATTTCCAGGTGGGCGGTTTGGTCTTTGCCCACGGGAACAAAACTGGCTTGTTGAATTAAAATATCCGTGGCCATCAGCACCGGGTAGCCTAAAAAGCCAAAGCAGGAAATATCGTCATCCGCCGCGATAGAGGCCACCTTTTCGCCTAAGGTTTTTTCGTCTAATTGGCCGGCGTATTTTTGTTTTAACAGTTCTTGAATTTGCTCTTTGTACGTCGGGTTGCGTAACAGCCAACCCAGCGGGGTAATCATACCTAGTAGTGTGTTTAGTTCGCTCACTTCGGGCACATCACTTTGAATAAAAATGGTGCATTTTTGCGGATCCAACCCAGCGGTAAGCCAGTCAATAAGCATGTCTTCACTGTTTTGCGCCAAGTTTTCTGTGTGTTGATAGGCCGTTGTGAGCGAGTGTAAATCCGCCACAAAGAAATAGCAATTATATTTATCTTGCAGGGCGACCCAATTTTTAAGGGCCCCGTGGAAATTGCCCAAGTGTAATTTACCTGTAGGGCGCATCCCGGAAAGTACAATTTTATTATCTGCCATAAAAACCTCTATAAACCAAAAATTTTTGCCAACACGTTGGCAATCACAAAAGTGGGCGGGAAAATAAAATATTTCACCACGCCCGTCAATATGAGTGCAAACACAATCCACATCCCGTAGCGGCCGACAAAATAGTCATACCGCATAGCGGCCCGGATAGGGAGCAAGGCGGTAAGCACGCGCCCCCCGTCTAACGGTGGAATTGGGATCAAGTTAAACACCGCCAAAAAGATATTTACAAATAACCCATACCGCAAAATGTGCAATAGGGCCATTACGGTATGCTGGCCCAAATGTGCCTGAAACACTACCGTCAATTTAAGTAGCGCCGCACACAATGTAGCCAATATCAAATTGCACGCGGGCCCGGCAAAAGCCACTTTGCCCATATCCTTACGCGGAGACGGCAAGCGCGTAGGATTGACCGGCACCGGTTTGGCCCACCCGAAAAGCGGCCACCCAAACAGCCAACACACCGCCGGCACCGCCAAGGTACCAATTAAATCAACGTGCGAAACAGGGTTTAACGTCAAGCGGCCGCTCAAATACGCGGTATCATCCCCCATGCGGTAGGCAACATACCCGTGGGCCACTTCATGCAAAATAATAGATAAAAACAGTACCGGAATTAAAACAATAATATCCATACCAGTATTCTAGCAATTTTGCACGGTTTTAGCGCGGTTTTTTTCGTACGCGCGCGCAAGGTTTACTTTTTTTTGATTTGGGCCTGGGCGGCTTTGAGTTTTTCCAGAAAGGCCGCCTTCACGTTCATCATATTGTTAAGCGGCGCGGTTTTGAGGTGGCAGATACCAATGGCGGCAGCGTCGGCGGTATCATCCGGGTTGATAATTTTATCCAAGTGGAGCGTCAGTTGCACCATACGCTGCACTTGTTTTTTGTCAGCCGTTCCCGTACCGCAAATCATCATTTTTACCCGTCGGGGCGGATAAAACGTGATTTGTTTGCCGGCTTGCTGGCACGCCAGGATAATCACCCCGCGCGTCATAACGGTATTGGCCATCGTTTGCGCCCGTTTTAAGAAGTAGTTTTGTTCCATGGCTACTTCGTCAGGCTGATACGTTTGCAGAATTTTTTGAAGTTCTGTGTAGATATATTCCAGGCGCACAGGCAGTTCTTGCCCGGCCTCCGTGTGCAAAAGTCCGCACGCTACAAGCGAAAGAACGGAACGGGCGTCCTTAGTGAGGATGGCCCATCCCGTTCTATCTAAACCGGGGTCTATGCCTAAAACGGTGGTCGTTTTAGTGTTCACAACACCTCTGTTATGCTTCTAATTTAGCGGCAATATCTTCGGCAATGTCGGAGTTGTCATACACGTTTTTCGTGTCATCGTGATCGTCCAACGCTTCCAACATTTTCATTAACGTTTCAGCCGTGTGTTCGTCCGTAATAGAAACATCCGTATCCGGGATCATGGTCAAATCGGCAGATACCGGGGTAATGCCTTTGGCTTCAATGGCTTTTTTCACGGCTTCCAATTCGGCCATATCCGGGTTGGTAATGACTTCGTACACATCGCCGGAATTACGCACATCTTCGGCGCCGGCTTCCAGGGCGAGGTTCATGAGATCATCTTCACTGATGTCATCTTTTTTGACAATGACCATGCCTTTGCTTTTGAACATATAGGACACGCAGCCCGCCGTCCCAATAGAACCGCCGTGGCTGGTGAAAATTTTGCGAATTTCAGAGAAGGTGCGGTTTTTGTTGTCCGTGGTGCACTCTACAATGATAGCCACGGAACCGGGACCGTATCCTTCATACGTAATTTCTTCGTAAGAAACGCCGGGAAGTTGCCCGGTCCCTTTCATAATAGCGCGTTTGACGTTTTCCGAGGGCATATTGGCCGCACGGGCATCGTCTACCGCTTTGCGAAGGCGCGGGTTTTGATCCGGGTTGCCGCCGCTCATTTTAGCGGCGATGGTGATTTCTCTTAAAATTTTGGTAAATACTTTACCTTTTTTTGCGTCTACGAGGGCTTTCTTATGTTTAATACCGGCCCAGTGTGAATGTCCACCCATAGGGTTACTCCTTGGTTTAGAATAAGATATTTTTATTGTAGCATATTTTGGGCACACCGTAGTGTGCCCTTGTATAAGAAATTACTTATTCGTCGTACCAGGTCATCCCTAACGTGGGGCAAACCTTTCTGCCCAAGTCGGTCAACTCCGTAAAACAGAACCAGCGTTGGCCGCGGCTCCATTGCGGATCCGCATGGTCTTGGAAACGCCATATTTGATACTTTATATGCCTTAGACACACGTTCTGCCCGCCGGCTGTATATTCGTTGCCGTTGGCATCTTTCCCCGGGCAGTACGCCAAACGCACCCCAGCGGCTCCGTTCATATCAAACAAGAACCCGTCCTCACAAGCCCAGTCGTTCAGTGCTCTACCGTTTCCTGTCTTAAGATTTCTACAGGTAGAGGGCATTTGCACATCCATATCAAAGGCCTGGCCTTGGGAAGGATAGTGCCCGTAGTCTAGGTAATAGATTTCCTTGGCATTGGCAATGGCGTTCATAATCGGCAAATAAACACTCACGCGCGATTTTGCCACCGCCTTTTGGTATTGCGGCAGTGCAATAGCCGCCAAAATACCGATAATAAGAACTACCACCAGTAGTTCAATCAATGTGAAGCCTTTGTGTGTATATATCATAAACATTTCTCCTATTGCGGAGGAAAATTCCCCCTATTGAAGTATAGGGTTTATGCAGAAAAAAACAAGACCCTTTTGCCTCGTTGGGTCTTGACGCAAAACCCTTACGTACTTAACATTTATTATTAAGTAAATTATTACAACAACGAAATCAAACGTTTTTCGCAGAAAAAATGCCCGTATCTTCCGGCGCACCTGTTCTGGTTTTTCAATGAAAAACGTTTTAGTTCTAGGCGCGACTAATTTTCAAAGGAATTTTGTGTAAGACGCGACGCGAACGAGGAAGGAATACTGTCGAAACGCGCGCGGCAGCGCGGAAGTATCCGACCGAGCGAGCAACAAAGTATTACGCAAAATTCAGCAGAAAAAATGCCCGCATCTTCCCGCGTACCTGTTCTGGTTTTTCAATGAAAAACGTTTTAGTTCTAGGCGCGAACAGGCGCAGTATACTGTGCGAAGCGGCGCGGTAGCGCCGAGGTATTCAAGCCTGTGAGCAACAACGAAATCAAACGTTTTTCGCAGAAAAAATGCCCCGCATGGGATTTGAACCCGTATCACTGGTTCCGAAGACCAGTACTCTATCCAGTTGAGCTAACGGGGCATACAAGTATTGTAGCAATTTATGGGGGCAACTGCTGGCGCATTTTCCACTTGAAACGCCCAGTTTGTTTTTATTACAATACTGCTATGAGATCCTTACAAAATGAAGCCGCCGCCCACTGTCCTAACGGGTGCGAAGATTTTGATGTTACCTATTGGTCTTTGGTGCGCGGCGATGAAAATGACGATTTGAAATCCGCTATTTTAGGCGGGGAATTAAACCTGGTACGTTGCCCGGAATGCGGCGCGTATTTCCACCATGACGGGGAAATCATCTATTTTGATGCTCCGGCCGAACTGCTTACCTTTGTATTTGCCCCCAAAGACCAAGCGCGCCAGCAAGAACTAACCGATAAAATTGCCCACGATTACGAAATTATTAAAAACTCGCTGTTAAAAGAACTGCATTTGGACTATCCGCCCCTTTGTGTGTTTGGGTTAGAAGAACTGCAACATCTGCTACATCACGAGGAAAAAAATACCGCCGAATCGGAAGTAGTTGCCGCCGCAGCCGCCACGCAAGGCTTTGAAGTGGCGCGGTTAAAACCGTCTTATGCACGCCAACATCATTTTCCGCTTTATGTGCCGGCCCCGGTAGCCAAAAAACCTACCGCTAACGACTACGCCGTAGCCGCCGCCAAGGTGCTTAAAAGCGGCCTAAACTCCACGCTTTTGCTCAATTTTAAGGACCACATGAGCGAGCCGAACGCCCAGGCTCCTGTTTTATTATGAGCGAAATCATACCGGAAAAATATCACGATTTATTGTTATCTATCGGTGCATACGCACAGAAACTCGGCTTGCGCGCCTGGGTAGTGGGCGGTGCCGTGCGCGACTTTTACCTAGGGCGCGACACCGTAGACATTGACCTCACCTTTGACGGTACGCAAGAATCGGTAGCCAATTTCTGCCTGAAAATGTGGGGCGGAGAAAAGCGCAAATTTTCCAAGTTCGGCGTGTATAAGGTAAACCTGGATAATGGCCTACACTTAGATTTAGCACGCCTGCGTAAAGAAACCTATGCGTTCCCGGGGGCCTTGCCGGAAGTAACGTTTACCACCAACGTAAAAGAGGATTTATTCCGCCGGGACTTTACCGTTAATGCCTGGGCTCTTTCCATCTTGCCTGACGAATTTGGCAAAAGTGTGGACCCGTATGGTGCCCAAAAAGATATTGACGCCGGGCTAATTCGCGTACTGCACGAAAAAAGTTTCTTTGACGACCCTACCCGCATGCTACGCGGGCTACGTTTTGCCGGACGTTTCGGTTGGAAAGCTGCCCCCAAGACCAAGCAACTCTTTTTGGAAGCCGACCGCGAGCAAGCCCTTCTTTTAATTTCGCGCGAACGCTTTAGCCAAGAGTTTTTTAAGGTACTTTCCGAAGAAAACATCCAAGCGGTATTTGATTACTTGGTACAGTTTGATTTGCTGAAATTTGCCTGGCCCAGTTTAGCCTGGCACGACGGATTAAAAACGCTCTCTACGCCGCAGGAACGCCTGGGCTTATTGACCTGCAGTTTAGGGGAAAACGGGGAAGATTTTTTGCACAGTTTGCACCCGCATAAAGACCTGTCCACCCTCATCAAAGGGGCGTGGAAAGTGGCGCAAGAACACCTCAGCCCGCTTACCCCCCTGGCCGATTTTCAACTACGCATTTTACGTACGTTTTTCCCCCACTTGCCGCCTCAGGCACTGGAACCATGCGTGCTCAAGGGGCAAGACCTCAAAGACTTGGGCGTCTACGGGCGTAATATTTCCAAATTATTGCTACAGGTACGCAAAGCGCAGTGGGAGGGTACCGTCTCCACACGCGATGAAGCATTAAAACTTATCGGTCACTAATTAAATGCACCGCTCAATATGAA
Organism: Candidatus Avelusimicrobium ruminicola; assembly: GCA_900319885.1. Classification (GTDB taxonomy): domain Bacteria; phylum Elusimicrobiota; class Elusimicrobia; order Elusimicrobiales; family Elusimicrobiaceae; genus Avelusimicrobium; species Avelusimicrobium ruminicola. The sequence continues at coordinate 3,649 of ONQH01000021.1, read as the reverse complement.
CGCCCCCGCTAGAAACGGGGGCGTTGCTCTGATTAACCATTTTAGATTAGTTGGCACTAACTTAAATGTGTTATATATAAGATAACTAATTTCAACTAAATTGTCAAGCAAAATTTCAAACGCTACCGCCCCGCGGGTCAAAACGGGGTATTAAACACAACCGTACATCTTATTTATGGGAAGTTTTAGCGCGTAGGTATAACCACAAATAGGCCGCACCGGCCATTTGCAAGGTAAACGCGGCAGAGACAAACACGTATTGATATATTTTTAAGGTTTCTACAGAGGGAGTAAACGCCCAATAGTACAAATGCCCCAGGGCTTGTAACACGGGTGAGAAAATAAAATCTACCGTAGTAAGCAGGGCAATGATTCCTTGCAGGAGGGTCAGGCAGGCCACGTACTTTTCTTGCAGCAAGATAAACACAATTTGCCCCACATATAGGATAAAGTATCCCAAATGTAACCGCAGTAACACCGGGTTGGTCATCAAATCGCGCCCCATGAGCCACAGGTTAATTAAAGCGCCCAGCACGCACAACCACCAAATCAGTTGTACAAAAACGGGAAAGCGTAAAAAGCGCCTAAGAAGTGATTTCATACGTTAACGCGACGTGGACAAACTTTGCTTTTGGCGGTAAGTACGTAGTGCCATTTGAATCAGTTCATCCAAAATTTGCGGATAATTAGCCCCGCTGGCTTCAAACAGTTGCGGGAACAAACTGGTTTCGCTCATGCCGGGGATAGTATTTACTTCGGACATATAGTACGTTCCGTCCTTATCCATCAAAAAATCTACCCGCAAAAATCCGTTGGCTTGCAACACCTTAAACAAGGTTTGCGTATCTTGGCGCATCCCTTGCTCGGCCTGCGGGGTAATGTGGGCCGGCACTTGGGTTTCGCACCCGCCCGCTACCACATATTTGGCATTATAGTCAAAAAATTCGCCCGCCACGGTGCGTAGTTCGCCACAGGCCGAAGTGACCACGTGACTGCCCTGCCCATATGCTGCACAAAAAATTTCCCGTGCGTGGTCAATGCCTTTTTCCACCAACGCTTCCGTATCAAACGAAAGGGCATTTTCAAGGGCCCGGTCCAACTGGGACAAATTGGTTACTTTATGTACCCCCACGGACGAGCCTAAGCGCACCGGTTTTACAAATACCGGCAAATTGGCTTGGACCCAGGCGTTAAGGGATTTCTTATCATACGGTTCCTGGCGCGATACTTTTTGATAAGGCACGGTAGCAATTCCGGCTTCGCGCGCTAATATTTTGGTTAGTTCTTTATCCATCCCCACTGCCGAGGTCAGCACCCCGCATCCCACATACGGAACTTGCAGCGTTTCCAAAAAACCCTGTAACGTACCGTCTTCGCAGTTCGTACCATGCACCACCGGGAAAATTACATCTGCTTTGAGCGAGAACGATCCGTCCAACGCCTGCACAGTTTTATCTGCGCACAATACCGGGGTAATGGCTATATCGGTGGGCGTTTGCGGCCCGCACGCTTTCTGCAAGAACCAATATCCTTCTTTATTGATAAAAACGGGATACACTTGATATTTTTCCGTTTGCGCGGCCAACAAACGGCATACCGTTTGCGCGCTGTGAACAGATACTTCATGTTCGGTGGATTTGCCACCGTATAAGACCATAATTTTAGTAAGAGACATAGATTTTAGCGGTTTTCCCGGAAGATGGACCATTTCATGCGTCCAATAAAACTATCGGTTTTTTCCAAAAAATCTTCTCCGTCAAACAACGGCTCCGGGACGGGATTTTCGGCTACTTTAATTTCCGGCAAATCTTCTTCCGTTTTTACGGTCGTTTTTTTGGGCATTGGCAAGCGTTTTTTTGGCGGGGATGACTTCCCAATCTTCTTCCTCTTGGTGTACGGAAACGGATAGTTTGCGCCCTAAAGAATGTAATACAGGGGCCTCGGGTTTACGCAAAATCGGTGAGGCCGGTGCTTGCGGGGTCACGTCGTCTTTAGCACGCTGGGCCGCTTGTTTTTGGCGGTGTTCCTGCACCAAGCGGGCGGCCAAAAGCGCCGCACTTTGAGTGCGTAACTGTTGATTTTCCTGCGATAAATTTTTCACTTCTTCTTGCCAGTTTTGAGCCTGGGTTTGCAGTTGGGTATGTTCTTGAGTTAAGGTTTGGTTATCTTGGGCCAGTTGTTCCACTTGGGCGTGGAGCGTTTGTTTTTCAACATCCAACGCGTGCGTGTGTTGGGACAGTTCTTGCTTGTCGGCCGTTAATTGCTCAATATGGCTCTTTAAGGAGGCAGTTTCTCCTTCCAAACTTTGTGTTTGCTGGGAAAGGACCACATTGTGGGTTACTAACTGCTCGTTATGCTGCGTAAGGGCCGCATTACGGGTAGTCAGTTCGGCATTACTTTGAGAAAGGGATTGATTGTCTTGACTTAACGCTTCGTTGCGGCTGGTCAGTTCGGCATTATTTTGCGTGAGCGTTTGGTTGTTTTGCGTAAGGGCCGCGTTGCGGTTGGTCAATTCGACATTGTTTTGGGACAACGTAGCATTATCGGCACTGAGCACGCTATTGGCCTGGGTCAGTTCTTCATTGTGTTGGGTTAGTTGGCTGTTTTGGGCCCCCAGCACTTCAATTTTTTGTTTAAGTTGATCAATTACCGCATCATTTTGGTTGATTTTAGCCAGTAACTCTTTGAAATTGGTTTCCAGCGTTTCTTTTTCGCTGCGGATGCTTTCCAACGCCATTTGCGATTGTTCCAACTCTACCGCTAACCGGTCACGCTGTTCTTCCAGCACACGCACTTGGGCGGTAAACGTAGCGAGCAGTTTGCTGTGTTCCCCTGAATTTTGCGACTGCAGCGAAGCAATTGTACTGCGCACCGCGGCCAGTTCTTTTTCCTTGGCCTCCAGTTGCGCTTGCAAGGCTTCTTTTTCGGCAGAAGCGGCTTGCAGTTTTACATTCTCAGCCTTTAACGATTCAATTTCCTCCACTTGCTGCATGCACGTGTCGGACATTTCTTTCAGGCGCGATTCCAAACTGTTTACTTTTTGCTGATATTCCTGCTTAATGGAAATAATGCGTCCTTCAAAATCAAACGATTTGAAACGTTCTTCCGCCGCACTTAACTGGTCGCGCAAGGACAAAATTTCTTTGGCTTGGTCAGCCGATTTTTTAAGCGCGTCCATTTTTTCTTGCTGGGCGCGTTTAATTTCGCGGTCCAGCGCACTGTTCACAGCCTTTAATTGAGAAGCCTTTTGGCGCAAACTGTTAAACCGGCGGGTTTGTTCTTCCCGTTCGCGCTGCAGTTGGGCTTGTGCTTCATAAGCGTCCATCGGCGGTTGGGCCGAAGGGAAAACATCCGGCAACGGGTCAAAACTGCGTTGCGTAGTATTTTGCCGGTAAGAAAAGGTATTTTCTTCTTGCGTGCGGGCCAAATTTTCCACGCTGGTACGCAAGGTAGCAATCGTGCGGGAGAGATGTTCCAAAAAAGCGTCTTTGTCTTTTTGGCGTTCCACCACTTCGCGCGTGCGGGCCAGTTCGGACAAAATCAAACGGTTTTGGGTGGTAGAGGCTTCAAATTTTTCTTCTAATTCGTGGATTTTTTGTTCCAGTTTTTCAAAACTGCGGGCGTATTGGGCCGGGCGCACAGACGGCGC
>ONQH01000075.1 GCA_900319885.1 Candidatus Avelusimicrobium ruminicola | reverse complement strand
TGCGCGGTTACAAAAAATACGGTAGGGAACTCCTCGTGAATCCACGCATCCCGGGCCGAACGGTCCGCACGTACTTTGAGGTTTTCGTAGCGGTTGGGTTCCGGGACGGCCTCTTCTTGCGGTGCATGAAAATTGCACCAGATACTAAAAGGGTCTTCTAACAGGGTAAATAAGCGGCTGGCATTAAAGTCATCCGCACCGGGGGTGCGCCCGGCTGAAAAGGTGGTAAAAAGTGGGGTTACTGCTTGGTCGTTCATTACATTTATTGTATCTTTTTTCGCGTAGGAAAGAAACCCGCCAGATGTGATATAATAGAAGTATGGCAGTATTACGCATTACCAAATATGGCGAAGACATCCTGCGCCAAAAGTTAAAACCCGTCAAATACGAGGAGATTGCTCCCCGGTTGCCCCAGTTACTGGCCGATATGGAAGAAACTTGTCTGGCAGTGCGCGGGGTAGGTTTGGCGGCCAACCAAATCGGGTTGGATTTACGCCTGGCGGTTATTTTGCTGCCTAACCCCGAAGATGACAAACTGCCGCCGACGCGCTACGTCATCATTAACCCGGTTATTTTGGCTAAACGTGCTGAAAAAATGGACGAAGAGGGGTGCTTGTCTTTACCCGGTTTATGGGCCGAAGTACCGCGCGCTACGGATATTACCGTGCGCTACACGGACGAAAACGGCAAAGAACAAGTGAAGCGGGCACGGGGATTATTGGCCAAGGCCTTTCAACACGAAATTGACCATTTAGATGGCAAACTATTTATAGACCTGGTGGACCCCAAACTTAAACCCGAAGTCAAAAAAATCATCAAAAAATTACGTCCCACGTGGGATTAACCTTCCGTTATGCTAGACGATTCCACCCGTTCTTTGCTGCGTATTTTGAAATGGCTCATCTTGTCTACGGTAGTGGGCCTTGTGGTAGGCGTGTTGGACGGTGCCTTTCTTAAATTATTAGATGTGGCCATTGGCGCGCGCAACACCGTACCTTGCTTTTACGTGGCACTTCCGTTTTCCCTATATTTGGTGGCTTTGCTTTCCCGTAAGGTAGCCAAAGCGCATAAAGATTATTCCACGGATGCCGTCATTAAACGTATTAACGCCTATCAACCGGTATCGTTGTGGTCTGCCGCCAAAACGTTTGTCCTCTCTATCGTGACTATGACCGTAGGGGGCTCTGCCGGCAAAGAGGCCCCATGTGCAGATGTGGGCGCAGGCGTGTGTGCTGTTTTGGCGCGCTGGCTGAAACTATCCGCACAAGATCAGCGCAAGATGATGATTTGCGGCGTGAGTGCCGGGTTTGCGGGCGTATTTGGCGTGCCGGTATCGGGGGCGCTGTTTGGCTTGGAAGTTTTATGGGTGGGGCATTTGTTTTACGAGGTGATGTTCCCGGCCTTGGTGGCGGGGATTACCGCTTTTGGCGTGACGTCGTATTTAGGCGTAAATTATTTGTATCATCCGTTGGCCTTTGTGCCGGTATTTTCGGAACAGTTTTTCCTCAAAGTCGTTGCGGCCGGTATTTTCTTTGGGCTCATTTCCGTTTTATTTATTGAAATTAGCAAGTTGGCCCGCGTTGTCTTGCGTTATATTACCACGCATAGCAGTATGTTTATGACGTGTATGGTAGCCGGTTTGGCGTTGGTGCTTATAGGGCATTTTGTCTCGCCTTTATACCTGGGGTTAGGGATGAGCGGGATTGAGGGTCCGCTTAGCGGGGAGCCGCTACAGTCGCCTTTTGGGTTTCTCTACAAAATCATTACCACGTCGCTCACGTTGGCGGCGGGGGGGATTGGGGGACTCATTACGCCAATTTTCTTTGTGGGCGCGCAAGCCGGGGCCATGCTTTCAGACTTTTTACGGGTGGATAGTGCTACGCTTTCCGCCTTGGGCCTGGTGTGTGTGTTGGCCGGTACCGCCAATACGCCGTTAGCCGCCAGTATTATGGCCATTGAACTCTTTGGCGCGCCGATTGCCCCGTACGCCACGGTAGCGTGCGTGATTAGTTTTCTGCTCACGGGGCGGCAGAGCATTTTCCCGCATCAGCGTATTTCCCTGGATAACGGAAAAATCAACGAACCTTCCCCCACGTATCACGGGCCCAACCGCCGCTCCACGGACCGCGCCCAGTTGCCTTCCCACGCCTTAGTTACTACGCAAATGCGCCACCGTATCAAACGGTATTTCCCCAACCGTAACGCCCGGCAAGGGGTAATTGCACGCGGCCATAAACGCTTGCAAGACGCAACCGACAAAAAGAAATAGCGCTACGAATTTGATATAATTTAGAGAGTTCGGCTCGCCCGAACTTCAAGGAGTTTGTATGGATTCGTTTATTTCTTCCGTTATTACGTTGGCCTTAGTGATGGATGGGTTTGGAAACATCCCGCTGTTTATTGCCGCCCTTAAAAAGGTCGCCCCCGAACGCCGCACCTTTGTAATTCTGCGCGAATTGTTAATTGCGTTAGGCATTATGATTTTCTTTTTATTCTGCGGTAAATGGTTCCTGCGCGCATTTGGGATTCACTCCTATTCGCTCAGTATCGCGGGGGGCATTATTTTGTTCTTAATTTCTATTAACTTGGTATTTAGCACCGACGATTCCGGCGAACCCAAGAGCGACCCGAAAGACGAACCTTTTATCGTGCCGTTAGCCATCCCGTTGGTGGCGGGCCCGGCGGCGTTGTCTATGGTGCTCATTTTAGCCGCCCAGCATAGCAAGATGGTTACTTTGTGGGCGGTGTTGTGTGCTTCGGCTATCAATATGGCTATTTTGATGTGCTCTTTTTCGCTTAGCAAACTCTTAGGCCAGCGCGGGCTTACCGCCATTGAACGGTTGACGGGTATGATCCTAATCTTGATGTCCGTAGATATGATTTTGGGCGGTATTGCGGAGTTCGTAAAACTATGAAGAAAATTTTGTGCTGTTTGTTAGTCACCTTCGCGGCGCTTACTGCTTTTGCGGCGGAGAAGGTGGAGTATGTGTTGTTTGTCAGCCCGTCGTGCGTGCATTGCAATAAATTAAAACACGAGTATTGGGACAGTCTCAAAGAAAAATACAAAGATACGGTAAACTTTACCGAGTACGACCTTTCCGTTCCCGAAAACAACTTGCTTTTCAATCAAACCGCCCAGGCGTACGGTATCCCGGCTGACAAGCGCGGTTATCCGGCCGCGGCGGTGGGGAGCACGTATCTTATGGGATATCCGACGGAGATTGGCACCTATTCCGAAGCGGCCATTGAAAAAGCACAACTGTTGGGGGAAAAAACAAACGTGCGTGCACTTGCGCAAGATCAGGTACAGCAAACCGCCAGGCAGGCCTTTCAAAAAATCACGTTTTGGGCCATTATCGGAAGTGGCCTAGTGGACGGAATTAACCCCTGTGCATTTGCGGTGATTGTATTTTTTATTTCCTTTCTTACCGTCTATAAATATACCCGGTGCGAAATTGTGCTAGTAGGGGCCTCTTACTGCGTGGCCGTATTTGCCGCGTATTTGCTATTGGGGTTGGGCGTGTTCAAGTTTCTCTATGCCATGCGCGGCTTTGCGTATGTGATTAAAGCGTTCTATATCTTCACGGCGGCACTGTGTTTGTTGTTTTTTGTGTTGGCTATTTACGATTTTATCCTCTACAAAAAAACCAACAAAACGGACGGGATGATTTTGCAACTGCCGCACGCGCTGAAAGTACGCATCCATAAAATTATGGGTTTCTTTCTGCGCGATAAACAAAAAAACACTGTGCGCCTAGTGTTGGCGGCATTGGCGGTGGGGTTTTGTGTGTCGCTGGTGGAAGCGGTTTGCACGGGCCAGGTGTATGTGCCTACGTGCGTACTGATTATGCAGGACCCTGCGTTGCGGGCAAAAGCTGCTTTCTATTTGGTGCTGCACAATTTGATGTTCATCCTCCCGTTAGTTACGGTATTTGTGCTGGCACTGATTGGGTACGAATCCAAAGGATTTAATGACTTCTTCAAAAAACACTTGGGCCTGATGAAAATATTATTGTGCCTTGTGTTTTTGGCGTTATTTATCCTGCTGGTTGGCAATATTTAATATTTGTTTACCGACCAAACGCCCCGCGCCAAAGTGCGGGGCGTTTTTGCTTGACGGGTGCTACAAATTTAGTTACGCTATAACTATGCAAAAAAATTACGAGACCGCCCTCTTTGCCGGCGGATGTTTTTGGGGCGTGGAACATTTGATGAAGGATTTCCCCGGGATTGTGGATATTGTGCCGGGTTATACGGGCGGACACGTGGCAAACCCGACGTACGAGCAAGTATGCACGCATACTACCGGCCACGCAGAGACGGTCAAAATCACCTTTGACCCGGCCCAAGTTTCTTATGAAACGCTGGTGAAAGGTTTTATGGAAATCCACGACCCTACCCAAACGGACGGACAAGGCCCGGACTTGGGGCCCCAGTACCGCTCGGAAATTTTCTACACATCCCCCCAGCAACAGCAAACTGCGCTGCGAGTGATTGACCTACTCAAACAAAAAGGCTACCCCGTGGTTACTAAAGTAACTCCCGCCGGGCCTTTCTATACCGCCGAAGAATATCATCACAAGTATTACGTGCGCAAAGGAACGGAACCGTACTGCCACCGCCGCGTGAAACGGTTTTAGCAGTTCCCTCCTGCCTAGCGGGCGCAAAAAAGGAACCCTTGCGGGTTCCCAAAATGCCTAGGAAAATTAGAAAAAAATGGCGCCCTCTAGGCGCGCCCAACTACCGACGAGCGCGTGTCCACTATAGTGTACCATAGTTTCATTATTTGTTTTCGCACTTTCCATTATCATCTTTGCACTTTGGCTAGTTCGGTTTTCACCAGTGCGTAGCAAAGATTAGCGACTTTAGGGCATTCTGCCTCATGTGCCAAGAATATCCCACATGCGGGGAAACCCCGGTCCAAGGCCTTAAAAACCGTTTCTGGGCCGATTTCGGGGCTTGTTTAATGTTTTTCTCTCGTTTATTGTTCCATATTTTGTACTAATGCTAAACTAAACCAACAATATGATAAAATACCTTGAGGGGAAATGTTATGAAAAAGATAATTGTTGGCGCAATTCTGTGTATAATGATTTGTGGAAGTATATATGCTTTTAAGACCTTGCAACGAATGTGGTATTCGATGCAAGGTGATATAAAGTCTCGGCATAATGATTGGCAAGGGGCTTTGGTTAACTACACTCGCTTGCTTTCTTTGAATCCAACGGATGTTAATATCTATCTTAAACGAGGGGTTGCAAAAGCCCAATTAGGGGATATTGACGGTGCTATTAGTGACTACACCCAGGCCATTAGT
>ONQH01000003.1 GCA_900319885.1 Candidatus Avelusimicrobium ruminicola | reverse complement strand
CCACACTTTCCACACAAATGGACTTCTCGCACAAGTCCGCGCAAGAGAGTGAAAAACTCCCCGCGCCACCGTACAAATCGTAAATCCTTTTAGGTGCGATTTTTTTGACAATTCCGCGCACGCGGCTATACATCTTTTGCGCGGTCTTTGTATTGGTTTGAAAAAACGATTGCGGCGAAAGTTTGAAAATTACTTCGCGCTCTTGTTGTCCGTTTTTGTTCGTCAAAAAAATCTTTTCAAAAATATGGTCTTTGCCCTTTAGTACGCGCAAACTTTCCGGTTCGGCGGTGTCGGCTAGGCCATTGTTGACAGCCGCCATAATGTTAGCGTTTGGCAGAACACTTTCCACCGCGGCTACAAATGTTTTCTCGTTAAAGTCATCCGTCACAAACAAAACGACAATTTGCTCGCCGGTGTTTTTGCCTTCGCGCACCATTAAATGACGAAGTACGCCCGTGTGTTTGCGCTGATCGTAATACGCTAAATTTTCTTGTTGTGCCCAGGTGCGGATGGCCGCCACCAGCGGGACTAATTTTTCGCTAAACAAAAAACACTCTTGCAAGTCCACGGCTCTATCCCAGCGGCCTTTTAACTTAAATCCTACACACTGTTCAAATTCTAAGGGGCGCGTTTTGTTGGCGGGATCTTTCTTGTCGTAATCTGCGCGCCATTTGACTTGGTGGCAAAACCCCAGTTCCACTTTGTTGCGGAAATACTGTGGTTCATCCGTCACTGTAACGGGGATGTCGCCGGTCCAAAAATCTTGTAGAATTTCGCGCAGTTTGGCTTGCTTTTTAGTTACTTGCTCTTCGTAGGGCAAGTTGAGTAGCGTGCAGCCGCCGCACGTGCCAAAGTGGGTACAATTACGCATTTACTTTAAACAGGCAAACGTCGCCGTCCTTAACAATATAATCTTTGCCTTCACTGCGGATAAGGCCATGCTCGCGCAAGGCCTTTTCAGAGCCGAATTTTTCCAAATCGTCAAACGTGTACACGTCGGCGCGGATGAAACCTTTTTCAAAATCGCTATGGATTTTGCCGGCGGCTTGCGGCGCGGTGCAACCGACGGGGATGAGCCAGCTGCGCACTTCCACTTCGGGGCCTGCGGTAAAGTAGGTGCACAGGTTTAACAGTTTCATCCCTTCGCGCACTACTTTTTCTAGCCCGGTATATTCGCTCCCCGTTTCGGCTAAAAAGGCTTTCTTTTCTTCTTCGCTAAATTCGGCAATATCTGCCTCAAACTTGACGGACAGTTCCACAAAGCCGGCGCCGTTTTCTTTGGCGTATTGCGCCACTTTGGCGGCGTTGGCTTCGTTGCGCTTTTCGGAATTATTCCCTACGTACAAAACGGGCTTGGATGTTAAAAATTGATACTCTTTAAGTTCTTCAGGCTCTAATCCCAAGGAAGAAACCGGCTTGCCGTTTTCCAGCGCTGCCTTAATTTCTTTCATGCGCTCCCACGCGGCCACGGCGTCCTTCTTGCCGGACTTTGCGTTAGATGCTAAACGATCGCAAATTTTGGTAGCACTTTCCAGGTCGGCCAGCATCAGTTCGGTATTGATAACCTCAATGTCGCGCAAGGGGTCCACGGAGTTCATCACGTGGGTGACGTTTTCGTCTTCAAACAGACGTACTACGTGGATAATGGCGTCCACTTCGCGGATGTTGGCTAGGAACTTGTTACCTAGTCCTTCGCCTTGGCTAGCACCTTTTACAATACCGGCAATATCCACAAATTTGATAAACGCGGCCGTCTTCTTGGGCGGCTTAAACATTTCAAACAGTTTATCCAAACGTTTATCGGGGATGGCCACAATGCCTACGTTAGGCTCAATGGTACAGAACGGATAGTTGCTGGCTTCCGCCCCGGCGCACGTGAGCGCGTTAAAAAGAGTGGATTTGCCTACGTTAGGCAGACCTACGATACCAATTTCCATGAAAATACTCCTGGGATAAATTCTAAAATTGCGGTGCCGGTCCTGAGCAACATTCCCTCAGGATGACCTATAAGAATATTTTAGCATTTTAAGCAGAAAACTTCCGCCTTGCGCGCTTGAAACACAGTAAGTATTTACATTTTCTGTTTGACCTTCCACGCAGACCTACTATCAAACGCGGGTACAAAACCTCCAGTATTGACCCATATAAGCATCCGGTTGAAAGGGCCCTTTTTGCCACAGGGTTGCTGGTGTTTTTATCCCCGTTTGGAACGCTTTTTGCTATAATAACCCCAGTACAGACAGGAGAAATTATGTCCCTACAAACCCGATTAACCCGCTGGAAAGAATTAAATTTTATTACGCAAGCCCAATGCGAACAGATTTTAACCTTTGAACGTCAACGCGCCGGACAAACCTTTTGGCGAACCGCCTTTATTATTGCTGGTAGTTTGATTGGCCTGGGGGTGTGTTTGTTGGTAGCGGCTAACTGGCATGCGCTGGGAAACGTGTTCAAATTGACCGGGGCATTTGCCTTGCTGGGCAGTGCGTTTGCGGCCACGTATGGGAGTATTACCCACCAACGTAAGGGCCTCACTGAACTGTTTGCTATCCTTTCCTTTTTACTCATTGGGGCCACGATCGGACTAATCGGCCAGGTATTTAATTTGGAAGGAGGGTGGCAATCTTTTGCGTTGGCGTGGGCGCTACTGGGGTTACCGTTTGTAGCGGTAAGCCGCTCGGTATTTTTTAACATGGGTTGGTTGTGTTTGCTGGGCTCGCTGGTGGACGGGCGTTGGTGGGAACGAGTGCTGGACTTTTTATGGGATACCTTTGACGCCAACACGATTACGCTACTTATTGTACTGTGTCTACTTAGTTACGCTGGCAAGCAGTTGCACAAAACTACGCGCCCCTATACGGTAGTATCCCTGGCGTTTAGCAAACTGACGTTGTGGCTGGCGTACGTGTTTGTATGGTTTATAGGGATGCGCTGGGGCACACACGGATGGACGAGCCATTTTGGGATGTGCTTGGCGGCTACGGTGTGTACGTTGGCCTTTTTTGCGGGGCGAATGTACTGGGCGCTACGCACCCAAAATCTGTCTTCCTTTAAGCGTAACGCCTTTTGCGCCGAAATTTTTATCTTCATCCTATTTATAAGCGGATGCGGAAATTTGCTACTATCCGGGTTGGGCTTTATTGCCGGCGGCCTGGCGGTACTGGGGATGATTTATGTGTTCAAACGCACGGCGCGTTATATTAAAACAATGGAGGCTTTCCATGAAAAATAAGATTCTGGCAGTGTGCTTTGCGCTTCCTTTTTGCATCCTGGTGGGCTGGACGCTCCTATTAAGTTGGCAACAGCAACACGGGCAAGAAATTACCGTAGCGGTTACCGGCTACGACCCGCGCGACTTGCTTTCCGGCCATTACATCCAATATCAAATTGACTGGGACCACACCGATTGCTCCCAATTTGCCACGCACCAGTGCGCGCCGCAAGATTTCTGCCAAGAAAAACGCTGGGGCCGGCAGTGCCGCTTTTACATTCCCGAAAGACACGCCCGCGCGTTAGACAACCTGTTCCGCCAGCGCAACAACGAGGATATGAAATTTGAAATCGTCTATTCCTACACGCCGGGCAGACAGGCGATGGCCAAACGCCTGCTCATCAACGGGCGCGACTGGTGGGAAAGCCTCCCCTAACGGGCTCTTGCTGAAAAAACCCGCCTAATTTGCTAAAATAGATATGTTGTCCCGTTCGTCTAGTGGCCTAGGACGCCGCCCTCTCAAGGCGGAGATCACGAGTTCGAATCTCGTACGGGACGTTTTTTTGCACCATTTGGCCAGGAGATGTTATGGAACTTTCCGTCTTACAAACCGTTTTGCTTTCTGCGTTGATTGCGGTGGTGCTGGTGTTGCCGCTCACGGTCCACAAAATTGAAGAAAATTTGGAAGCGTTTCTGTTTGTGTGCGGAGCATTTGCGGTCACCGTTTCACACATGTGGAACGGGCACTTGGTACTAACCGCGCTTAAAGACCCTATCAAAATTACCCTTGCGGTACTGATTGCCGGGCTCATCTTTCGCCAACTACACGCGCGGCGGCAATGGCTGGCGAAAAAAGCGCTTAAAACGCTGGGCCTGCGCTGGACGCTGTTTTTACTGGTGTTTTGGCTGGGGTTGATTTCCAGTTTGATTACCGCCATTATTGCCGCGCTGTTCCTGTGCGAAGTGGCCCTCATGCTCCCCTTAAAACGTCCGGCCCGCGTAAAACTGGTGGTGCTGGCATGCTATGCTATCGGGATGGGCGCGGTGCTTACCGCCATTGGCGAACCGCTGGGCACGGTGGTTATTTCTAAACTCTCTGGCGAGCCGCACCACGCCGGGTTCTTCTATTTAATTCAGCACTTGGGCTGGTTTGTGCTGGGTGGCATTACGCTACTGGCGTGGCTGGCCTCGCGCATTGAAGGCGAAACGGCCCACGCGCCGGGCGCCGCCAAAGCCGATGCGTTGGCCGAAAATAATACCGTAAAAAGTATTGCTCTGCGTGCGGGCAAAGTCTATTTATTTGTGATGGCCCTTACGTTTTTGGGCGACGGATTAAAACCCTTGGCCCTTAAAACGATTACCCATCTAAGCGCCGCGTGGCTGTATTGGATCAATATGCTTTCCGCCGTGCTGGACAACGCCACCTTGGCCGCCATTGAAGTCACCCCCGCCATCAGTGACCGCACCCTGACGTTTTTGTTAATGAGCCTGGTAATTTCCGGCGGGATGCTCATCCCAGGCAATATCCCCAACATTATTTGCGCTTCCAACTTGGGCATCAAAAGCAAAGAGTGGGTAAAAGCCGCCCTGAAACTGGGGCTACTGCTTATGGTAGCGTATTTTATTTTACTAAGCCTGGTATTATAGAATATTATCTTCTTAACACCACCCTACTAAACGGGGTGGTTTTTTTATATAATCTAAGTAACTTATTTTTAGGAGAACGGGATGAAAATTCACTCATTTAACGTCCAGCCCAACTTGCCGGACAATATCAAATTTTTAGAAGAACTTGCCAGCGATATGTGGTTTACGTGGAACGCCCACGCCATCGCGCTGTTTGTACAAATTGACCCCCAACTATGGACGACTTCCAAACGCAACCCGAAATGGTTTTTAGGTTGTGTGCCGCAAAAACGCTTTGAGCAACTCAGTAACGACCAAAACTTCCTGGCGTTGCTTAGCCAAGTAAAAGGCAGTTACTACGCCTACAAAAATGAAAAACATACCTGGTATAACGACCACCACCAAGAAAACGGGAACCTGCTTACCGCGTATTTCTCTATGGAGTACGGCATTGGCGAAGGATTGCCGATTTACTCCGGCGGGTTAGGGATGTTGGCTGGCGATCACATCAAATCCGCCAGCGACCTGGGTATGCCGATTATCGGCGTAGGACTTTTCTACAAACAAGGCTACGTACGCCAAGTGCTCAACCGCGAAGGTTGGCAGAACGAAGAATATCCCGATAACGACTGGGCCCACATGCCGGTTGAACGCGTGCAAAAAGACGGAAAAGACGTCATTGTGGACATCCCGCTGGGCGGCGAAACCGTAAAAGCCTGTGTATGGCGCGTACCGGTGGGGCGCACTTCCCTTTATTTGTTGGATACCAACTTGCAGGAAAACACCCCCGCCCAACGCGCCATTACCGAAAAACTCTACGGCGGCGACCGCGAAAACCGCATCCGCCAAGAAGTAGTGCTGGGTATCGGTGGCGTAAAAGCATTAACTGCCATGGGCATTACGCCTACGGTTTATCATATTAACGAAGGGCACAGCGCGTTCTTGCTGTTCCAACGCATCATTGACTTAATGCGTAACGAAAAACTGACCTTCCAGCAAGCGCGCGAAAAAGTATGGGCCACGTCCGTGTTCACCACTCACACGCCCGTTATCGCCGGTAACGAACACTTTGACCCCAACCTTGTCCGCAAATATATGGACTATTACGCCCGCGAAATGGGCCTTAGCTGGGACCAATTTTTAGAAATCGGCAAAGAAACGCCGCAATCCCCCATGTACTGTATGACCGTCGTAGCGTTACGCTTGGCGGCGTTCTGCAACGGGGTGGCCAAACTGCACGGCGAAGTCAGCCGCGAAATGTGGCACAATCTCTGGCCTAACTTGCCCAAAGTAGAAGTGCCCATTACCAGCATCACCAACGGGATTCACAGTTCGTCCTGGATTTCGCACGAACTTAACGACTTGTACCGCAAATACCTCTTTGGTAACGATATGCAAGGCAATCCCGACCCGTCCAATACTGCCGCGTGGGAAAAAATTTACGATATTCCCAACGAAGAATTGTGGAACATCCACACCACGCGCAAAAATAAACTTATTAACATGGTCCGCGGCCGCTTGCAACGCCAACTCACCCGCCAAGGCATGGATTTGATGAGCATAAAGAAAGCCTCCAACGTACTACGCCCGGATGTGCTGACCATTGGCTTTGCACGCCGCTTTGCTACCTACAAACGCGCCACCTTGCTGTTTAAGGACTTAAACCGCCTAGACAAAATCATCAACAACCCAGCCCGCCCGGTGCAGTTTGTCTTTGCCGGCAAAGCGCACCCGGCCGATACCGCCGGAAAAGAATTTATTAAACTCATTGTAAGCCTCACACAAAACGACCCGCGCTTTAAGGGTAAAATCGTATTTGTGGAAGATTACAATATGAACGTCGCCCGCTACATGGTACAAGGCGTGGACGTGTGGCTCAATAACCCGATCCGCCCGATGGAAGCCAGCGGCACCAGCGGCATGAAAGCTGCGCTCAACGGGGCGCTTGCCTTGTCTATCCTGGACGGGTGGTGGGACGAAGTGGGTCCGTGTGATTTTGGTTGGTCCATCGGCGGCAACGAAAACTATAAATCCGACGCCGAACGTGACGCCGTGGAAGCTGAAGCCCTCTACAGTTTATTAGAGCAAGATATTGCCCCCACGTACTATGCCAAGGCAGAAAACGAAGCGTTCTCCACCGCCTGGATTACGCTGATGAAGGAATCGATCAAACACATTGCCCCGTTCTTTAACACCAACCGTATGGTCAAAGAATATTACGAAAAATTCTACGTACCGGCCAATAATTACGGACTTGTCCTCGCCGAAGCCGGCAAAGTACAAGCGGTGGCCGATTGGCGCAAACAAATTGCCGATAACTGGTACCGCGTGTCCATTACCGACACAACCCAAGCCCCGGCCGAAGCCATTTTGATGGGCGACAAAGTAAACTTCAAAGCACG
Source organism: Candidatus Avelusimicrobium ruminicola (assembly GCA_900319885.1). Taxonomy (GTDB): domain Bacteria; phylum Elusimicrobiota; class Elusimicrobia; order Elusimicrobiales; family Elusimicrobiaceae; genus Avelusimicrobium; species Avelusimicrobium ruminicola. The sequence continues at coordinate 8,137 of ONQH01000003.1, read as the reverse complement.
TGTTTCGCTAGGTAACTTAAAACCCGAAGAAGTGCAAGTAGAAGTTTTCCTGGGCAAACGCGGCAACGTGGGCGGCATTGATAAAGTGGCCACGATCCCCATGAACTGCACCGGCAAGGACGGAGAAACGTACTTGTACGAAGCCTCTGCTTCGCCGGCAAACAGCGGCCGCCAAGACTATGCGCTACGGGTACTGCCCAAAAACGACAGCATTCCCAACGTGCTGACCCCGCTATTTATCCGCTGGGAAGAATAATCTAGTAAGCCGGGGCATTGTCCCCGGCTTTTTTGCATATGCTAAACATTGTACTCATTAACCCCGAAATTCCGTTTAATACGGGCAATATCGGCCGCTCGTGCGTGGCTACGGGTACGCGCCTGCACTTGGTGGGCAAACTGGGGTTTAAGATTGCATCTAAAGAAATTCGCCGCAGCGGGCTGGATTACTGGCCCAACCTGGACTACCGCCGCTACGAAACCTGGGAAGCCTTTTTAGAGGCCGAAAAACCCGCACGCGAAAAATTGTTTTTTCTTTCCACCAAAGGTAAAACTGCGTATTGGGACGTACAAATCCCGGCGGATGCCTTCTTGTGCTTTGGAGCGGAAGGCTTTGGCCTGCCCAAAGAGTTTTACGAAATTTACAAAGACCGTTTGTTTACCATCCCCATGACGGGGCCGGTGCGCTCGCTCAATTTATCCAGTTCTGCCGCCATTGTGCTTTTTGAAACACTGCGCCAAAATAAAGGCAACTAAAAAGCGGCCCTGTTAGCGGACCGCTCTTACCCAAATCAGCCTACGGTTATTTCACCTGGATTAACGCAAAGTGCAAATACTCCGTCTCCGGCATACCGATTAAAATCGGGTGGTCTTTGGCTTGACCGCGCAATTCCACCAGCACTGCTTGGCGCCCGGCTTTGCTGGCCCCTTGGCGGATAATATCCACAAACAGTTCGCGCGAAATGTGATGGCTACACGTAGAGAACGCCAAGTAATTGCCCGGCTTCATCCCTTCCAAGGCCATCTTAACCAGTTTTACGTACAATCCCACCGCTTGCGGCAAGGCTTTGCGGCTTTTGACAAAGGCGGGCGGATCCAACAAAATCATATCCGGCTGGTCGGGCAGTTCGCCCTTTTTAAGCGCAGACAGCAGCCGCTCGGCATCGTCGCGATGAAAGACTACGCTATCCGAAACGCCGTTAAGTTCGGCGTTCTTTTTGGCACACTCCACCGCCGCGGCAGAAGAATCACACCCCCACACTTGCGTGGCCCCGGCCAAGGCGGCGGTAATGCCAAACGACCCAATGTAGGAATATAAGTCTAACACCAGTTTATCTTTGAAATACGGTTTGAGAAATTCGCGGTTTTCGCGTTGGTCAAAATAAAACCCGGTCTTTTGTCCGCCCCGAAGCGGCACAATATACTTCACACCGTTTTCTTCAATTTCCACGGTCTCGGGCACTTCGCCCACAATTTCCGGCGTGTTGGTTAAGCCTTCCAGCGCGCGGAACGAACTGTCGTTTTTGTAATAAATACCTGTGGGTTTGAAGATTTTTTGCAACGCTTTGGTAATTTGCGGTTTTAATTTTTCCATCCCCGCAGTCAGCACATCTACTACTAAAATATCCCCGTAGCGGTCCACGACTAGGCCGGGCATATTATCGGCCTCGCCATAGCACATACGTCCGTATTTGCGTACGCCGATTTCTTTGCGGTACGTGTACGCTTTATCCAAGTTTTCAAATACAAAATTTTCGGGAAGTTCTTCTTCGCCTTTTTGAATAAGCCGCACCGCAATTAAACTATGCGGATTGAAATAACCATGCCCCACTTGTTTTCCTTCGTGCGACACCACACGCACCAAGGTTCCCGGTTCAATGGAGGTATCTAGGCCGTCAATTTCGTTAGAGAAAATCCACCAATGCCCCGCGTTAAGGCGGCGTTCTTCTTTGGCTTTGAGTTTAATGTCCGTCATTGTTTCATTTCCTCAACTTCGCTAAACGGAATTTTTGCCGCACAGAGCGGGCATTGGGTAGGCGTGAACGTTTGCATGGGGTAAGACAGCAACGCACGCAGCGGCACGGTAAGCGGCAAGTACCCCATGGAGCGGTCCACCATGACCCCTACGCCAATCACATCCCCGCCAAAGCGGTTGACCAAATCAATCGCGCGGTTAATTTTGCGCCCAGAGACGGCTACGTCGTCCACGATGAGAACTGATTCACCGGATTTAATAGAGAAGTTATGTTTCAAAATCATTTCACCGTTGTCATCTTTGGAAGCAAAAATAGCACGAACGCCGCGTACGCGCGCCACTTCCTGAGCAAGCACACTGTTAGAAGGCGTAAGGGCCAAAATCACGTCCGCTTTTTTGGTGAATTTATCCGACAAAGCCCGCGCAATTTTTTGGGCCAAGTTCGGGTGTTGCAGCAGCAAAGACGTTTGAATATACGTTTGGCTGTGGAAATCGGAAGGCATAACAAAGTGGCCCTCCAAAATAGCCCCGTGCTCTTGCAAGAGGCAAAGTAAGTCTAAGTTATTTCGTGGCATGGTGTTCTCCTTGGATAAACGTTGTTGCAGCGCTAAAATCGGTCCCTACGCCTTTTTGTTGGGCGGCCCGAATTGTTTTGCCAGCCTTCTTGGCGCGTAGCATTTCCAATTTGGGTTTAGTCATGGAAGAAGATACGCGAAACGCCAGCGCCGGGTTGCCGGATTCATCCGTTAAATTTTCCGCCAGCACGCCGCTTTTGGACGTGTTGGTAAACATGGTATAAATGGTCAGGTCAAACAATTCTTTCACCCAGTCCGTAGTGCCGCTGACCGCCGCGGAAATGGTGGGGCCTACCGTGTAGGCGTTATGCACGGTCATGTGTCCGTCTTCCAAATTCACCCAGCCGCCCAGTTCGTTTACTTTCACGTCTTTGAGCACTTTGCCCACGCTAAAACTTCCCGCGCGTTCCATACGGTGCATCATAATAAACGGCTGGAACGTAACATTTAGTGCTTCCTGTTCGGCGGCTAATTTTTCCATTTGATGAATAATACCATTTTGCAAGTGCAAATGTAAGGGGCCGGATAAATGTTTGGCCCCGGCTTGCAGACCGGTTAAATCAAACTCGGCCCGGAATTGTTCGGCCGAAAGGACCGTGGAAGAAAACGTATCGGCCGAGAGCGTGCCTGTTAAGTTGGGCATAAAGTTGGGCAGCCGATCGCGAAAATTACGCAGCCACGCCAATTCACCGGTAACTTCGGGGGTAGATTCATGATGGGCTGTTAAAGGGACAATTACGGTGACAAAATCCTTCACCGTTTCAATAAACGCCATCGGGTCAAATTTTCGGAAATACAAATGGGTGCGAATCGTGCGGCTGTCCTTCTTCAAATTATTTACCGTTACGTTCATTTTCAGCGGCACCCCGTTTAGTTCCGAAGACGCGATATTGGCATATAAATTCCCTTTGCGCCAACTGCCGCTTAGTTGCAATTTGTCAAAGGTAGAGCGGTCCACCGTCACTTTGCCCCCGGTGGTACGGGCATACAAATCGGTAAAATTGGTTTTGGCTTGGAAATTTCCGCTTACGTTACTGGCCTCAAACCCGTAGAAATTTCCGCCGACATTTTGGGCCTGCACCGTTAACAAAGGCAGGGTGATTTTCCCTTTGCTGCGCGCCAGCGTTCCCCCTACGGCCCCCTTGCCGCTTAACTTGTATTTTTTGAGAAAAGGCCAATACGTCCCCTTGTCCGCCAGGGTAAAAAGTTGCGTAGAAAAATCTGCTTGCAGTTCAAACGGGTTTTGAGAAAAATCAGCCGTTCCCTGCGCAGTGAGTACCACATCTTGGGCCTTGGCTTGCAACGCGGAAATTTTCACGCGGTGGTATTCATCTGCTACTTGTCCTTGGGCCGTAACCGTGGCGGCCGGGACTGCAAAGTCCGTTCCCTCCACCCCCAGGATAGATAAATCTTTGGCATCAAAAGCCGGCGTGTTGACCCGCAACGTAAACACCGGCGAAGCCAAGTTGTCCAAATCCAATTCCAGTTCTATCGGTTTTTGAAACAAATACGCTTTTGTTTTTAGGTTGCGTAGCGCAAACTGTTGCCAGTCAAAGTCCGCAAAATTGATTTGCCCGGTCGCATCCAGCGTCAGTTCCGAAATGCGCTCCTGCCATTGGTTGCGCAGTACCATATCCATTTCAAAATTAGACAGTTCGTTGAGGCGTAAATTTTCAAAGTGGGCATTGAGCCCGTAAATGGCGTGGGAAGTATCCGTCTCTAAATTCTTAAAACTAAATACCCCGTTTCTCACACTCCAGTCCTCAATGGTTACTTCCAACTTTTTGCCGGCTTTGCCTGTGTCGGCCGGGGTTTGCTGACGGGTAAAGCGGATATCCGCCACATTATACACGCCATCTTGGGTGCGTACTAAATTAAAACGCGGCGCGTTTAACGTAACCTCATGCACGACTAATTTTTTCTCTAATAACGGTAAAATATCAAACGTCATGGTAACGGAATTTACCGCCACCAGCGGTTTGCCCGGTTCACCCACGGTGTCTAACACAGAGACCCCTTTAAGTTCAATCGTGTTCAAAAACTTCATATTGATTGACGAAATTTTAACTGGGCGGTTTAGTTGTTTTTGCAGTTGGGTAGTGATGCGTTCGCTAAGTTCCTGGGCGTTAAAAACGCGTAAAAACAAAATCCACACAACGCAAAATGCCACCAACAGGAACATCAGCGCAAACAAAAAAAGACGGCACAACGTACGCGCACTTAGTTTGGTAAAGTGTTTGGTCTTGTGAATAAACAGACGCTTGCGCGCGCGTTTGCGGGTAGTGGGGTTTTTCATGCTGTAAATTCTCTAAACTTCTCTAGTATATAGTTTACTATAATTCGGGCCCCCGTGGCAGTTTGCGCCGCCACCTCTTGGGCGGCCCCGCACAAATCTACCGTTTGCGGGAATAAAATCTTCAGTACCACCGCCAACACCAACATATTGGCAAGCACAATACTCACGCACGAAAAAACCTTTCCCCCCGCCAGTTTCAAATCCGGCTGGTCGGCTTCCCAAAGTGTATGAAAGGTTTGGATGAAGTGAAAAGCCATAAAAAAACCCAACAAAAAGAGCACCATTTGCCGATAGGGGGTAAGATCCAAAAACAAACTCAGCCCCGCGTGGATGAGCGCAATAAGCACCACATAGCCCGGCACAAAATAAGGGGCCAACACCACAAACGTATTGGTCCGTTGCATTTTGACGTAGCCACTCTCTTGCCCGACGTGTACCTCTTTGATGCGGATGCCACACAAGATAGCGGCTATGGCGTGGGTCATCTCGTGCATGAACACGTACATACGGGAGAATTTATAATACCGGTAGTGAATCCCCGCGTAAATCGCCGCACCCATCACAAAACTAATAGCCGCGCTTAAATGTTCCACCACCCCCAGCAAAATGCGTGCGTCCTCTATCACTACCAGTAGCGTGATAGGCAATAGCACTAACGCCAGCAAGAATTTGCACAGTTTCCCCATTAAAATTTCTCCGTCCACGCCACGCTTTGGTATTGCGCGGTGGCTAATTGCCGGGCCGCTTGTACGCAAGACGGCGGCACGTGCTCAATCTTCAGGTCCACATTCCAAAACCCGCGCACCGCCCGGATAAGGGCTTGTTTGTAAACCGGGTTTTGGCGTGCGTCCGGCATTTGCAAAGAGCCCTGGTACAAAACAGTATTGCCAAAGCGACGGATTGCACCGCCTAACATTTTTTTCCCGTTCGCCGAGAGCAAATCGTTCTCAACGGGGTTTGTAAAACAAGCACTGGCCTGATGATTGTGGCTGGGGGCATAGGCGGATGCCGCTAAATGGGTATCAAATACCTGTGCGGTTAAGCCGCTTAACGTAAGGGCTGCGTGAATAGACCCGTGCAAATTTTTGTAAATCTCGGCCGGGCGTTGCCGGGACGGAAAAATGAGCGAAAACGTAAGATCCGTTTGATGATATACTACCCCGCCCCCGGTGGGACGGCGGCAAAAGGCTCCGGTAAAACCGTACGACGCGGCTTGGGAGCGAACCTCGCGCACGAATTGAGCATACCCAAATGTAAGCGCGGGGCAATCCGTCCAGTGATAAAAGCGTACCAGGTACTCGCCCGGATAAGCACGCACCAGCGTTTCATCTAAGGCCATTTGTTCGTACACATTGAATGGGGGCGTATTAAAAAGAAAAGGCATATTCCCTCTTACTTCGCGTCAACTGATTATATCAAATTACCCACTGCTACACGAGCAAAAGAAATAGATGCGAAGAAAGTTTAAACAAGACGCGGCGCGAGGATAGGAGGTATACTGGCGGCACGCGCCCGGAGGGCGGAGGTATCCGACTATCTGAGTAACAAAGTATTGCACAAAATTTAGACGAAAAAGAATGCCGAGGGACAGGATCGAACTGTCGACACCTGGTTTTTCAGACCAGTGCTCTACCACTGAGCTACCTCGGCATTACCTATATATCATACCAAAATAGTGACGTTTATCGCAACTACTTTTGTGTTTTCACTCTTATTTTACAGCATCAAATCCGGCTTGCAGCGCTTTTTTATTAAGGGCTAACATCTCCGGCTTGGCGCGTTTATACACTTTCTGCATGGCGTCGGCTACTGCTCCCAGCGTAACCGCACCGGTCAGTTTAATAAACGCCCCCAACGCCACCAAATTAGCAATCCGGTCCATGCCTAATTTTTCAGCAATTTCGTTGCAGGGCACGCAGACGGTTTTAATGTCTGTGCGCGTGGGACGGGAGTTAATAAGTGAACTGTTCAAAATCAACAGTCCGCCTTTTTTGACCATCGGCTCAAACTTAGGTAAAGACGGCTCGTTCATGACAATCACCGTATCGGGCGCAGACACGATAGGGGTGTAAACCTCCCCGTCTGAAACTACTACCGAACAGTTGGCAGTACCGCCGCGCATTTCGGGCCCGTAGGATGGAAGCCAACTGGCATTAAGTTTATTCTCCACACCGGCTTGCGCCAGCAAAATCCCCGCCGAAATAACCCCTTGTCCGCCGAATCCGGCAATTCTAATTCCTTGATACATTATTTCGCCTCCTCGTCCTTAAAGACGCCTAGCGGATATTGCGGTACCATTTTGGTACGTACAAATTCCAGCGCTTGTTCCACATTGGCATGCCAGTTGGTAGGACATTGAGAAATCACTTCCACCATAGAAAACCCGACATTTTTGGCCTGGTTTTCAAACGCTTTTCTCAAATACTGTTTGGTTTTAAGCACGTTTTGCGGGGTATCCACACAGCCGCGTGCTAAAAATTTGGAGCCGGTAATTTGCGAGAGCATTTCGCACATATTGATCGGCCAACCCTGGAGTTTCGGGTCACGCCCTTTGGGGGCAGTGGTGGCCACCTGACCCACCAGCGTAGTGGGAGCCATTTGCCCACCGGTCATCCCATAAATGGCGTTGTTAATAAAAATGACGGTAATGTTTTCACTACGCACGGCGGCGTGTACAATTTCCGCCATGCCGATAGAGGCTAAATCGCCATCTCCTTGGTAAGAAAACACAATCGCTTGCGGTTTAGAGCGTTTGATACCGGTAGCAATGGCCGGGCCACGCCCGTGTGCGCCTTGCACACAATCACACGCGAAGTAAGAGTCGGCAAACACCGCGCACCCTACCGGGGCTACGCCAATAGCACGGTCGGCTAGGTTGAGTTCTTCCAATACTTCGGCAATAAGGCGGTGCACAATGCCATGCCCGCACCCCGGGCAATAGTGCATGGGTACGTCCGTTAAAGCGTTCGGTTTTTTGGCTAAAATCGTGGACATTATTTGGCCTCCTTGCGGTCGCCCTGTACACCTAGGGACAAATCACGCTGACAGTTATAGGTAAACCCGGCGGCGTGTTCTTGCAAATCAAACAAGCCTTCTTTTTTACCCGTGAGTAAAGAGTTGGCGGCGGTTAAAATTTGCGCACCGTCCGGTTGTCCGCCCGCAGGATAAGCGTTGAGCCCTACGGGGGCTTTGTCGCCCACGGCCAGTTTTACATCCTGCACCAATTGGCCCAGGCTTTGCTCTACGACCAAAATCCCTTTGGCTTTTTGAGCCAGTTGCGCTAAACGCGTGGAC
>ONQH01000009.1 GCA_900319885.1 Candidatus Avelusimicrobium ruminicola | reverse complement strand
CCGCTTAAAATTTCAAAGGAAAATACCGGCGTCGGCACCGGGATTTCCGGCAAAACGACCGTTAGTCCGTTCCCGGCCAACACTTCCGCACATAGGCGTGCCGTTTCGCGGCTCATCAGCCGTGTATCGCCCCCTACTAAAATGGGCGCGGAGATATGTTCTTCCAAGTGGATCTGCGCCACCGCTTGCGCTATCGCCCGGGCGTGCAAAGCACAAAACCCTGTCCCTAACTGACCGCGGTGACCGGATGTACCGAATTTTACAGGCACCGGGACCCCCTCTGGCTTGAAAAAAGCCTCCCGTAATTTTGCTGTGTCAATTCTGTGAGTCGTAAGAGTGCCTGCCAATTCGCTAACCATACATCCTCCAAGGGTAAAATATATCGGGGTTGAAAAAATCTTGCGTCATTTTCTATCATAGTATATATCTTATTTTTTTGCAAACGGAGAGCCTATGAAAAAATTAGTATTTTTACTTGCTATGTTATGCGTGTCCCCCCTGTTAACACACGCCGCCAATATGGGAGATGATTTCCATGACCATTATGTAGCCGGGAAATCCAACCTCAAAGCCTACAACCGCGATTTGAACGGCTTGGTAGGTATGGTAGATTTCCACACCGGAAAAGCCAAAATGTTCCCGGGCGTCAATTTAGGCGCCAACGTAAGCGTTTTCAAACCTTCTTCCGATAATAATATCTCTTCCGACAGTTATACTGTGTTGCCCTTTTTGGTGGCCGAAACCAAAATCCCCTATCTGGGTATTGGGGTGGTGGCCCGCGGAACGGATGTAAATGGCTATCGCTCGCTCGGTGGCGGTTTAACTTACCAGATGACACTGATTGAATTTTTGAACTTATCGTTTGGGGCCTTCTATGATAATGGCCGCACCGATTGGTATAGAAACGACCACTATTCCGCCTCTGCCATTGCTTCCACCAGCGTCCTTATTTTTACTCCGTATGTAGGCGTGGGGTATGACTATGGCAAACTAAAAACCCGCAAATGTACACCTAACGAATCCGTCTCCGACGGTACCCCCCGCGGGATGATCGGGTTAAATATTCATCCCTTCCCGCTTTTGACCGGTTTTGTAGCATATACCATTACCAAAGACAGCCACGGATTTACCGGGGGTGTAGGTCTTAGTTTCTAAGTGCAAATGGCAAATTACAAAGACACATTAAAAGAATTTTTTGGGGATGACTGCTTGTTCAACGAACCCATGAACACGCACACTACTTGCCGCACCGGCGGCCCGGCGGAAGTATATCTTTATCCGCAAACGCCGGAACAATGGGCCTTTGTACTTAAACTTTCCAAAACCGAAAATATCCCGTTACGTGTGGTGGGGTTTGGCTCCAACATTTTAGTTAGCGCGAAAGGGATTGGCGGCATTACGTGCTCTACCAAAAAAATGAACCGCATTGTAGTGGACGCAAACCGCATTACTGCACAGGCCGGGGCTCCGTTAGATAAAGTATGTGAGCTGGCCTGCAAAGCTGGCCTAGCCGGCATGGAAAAATTATCCGGCATACCGGGCAGTGTAGGCGGAGCTGTATTTATGAACGCCGGAGCCTACGGGCAAGAAACGGCCGACTGCTTGGAGTATTTTGATATTATTGACTGGGAAGGCCGCCCCGCTACATTACTAAAAGAGGACGTACAATTTGCCTACCGTCATGTGGATGGATTACCCCCCTGCATTATTTTGTCCGCTGGATTTATGCTTAAACCGGGAAACTATACGCAACTCTTAGCAGCCCGCGGTAACGTGCAACACGCCCGCGTGGAGAAACAACCGTTGGAATTTCCTTCTGCCGGCAGTGTGTTCAAACGCCCAGTAGGCGATTACGCTTCGCGCCTGATTGATGCCGCGGGGTTACGCGGTTTATCGGTAGGCGGTGCAAAAGTATCCGAAAAGCATGCCGGATTTATTGTTAATTTTAATCACGCCACCCCCCAAGATATTAAGACCCTGATGGACCAAGTGCGTGAAAAAGTAAAAGCACAGTTTGGCGTAGAGTTGGAACTGGAACAAATTCTGTGGGGCGAATTTGAATAAGGAAATTTGACGCGCCCCCAAAAATAAGATATACTATATAGGTAGTTAAGGAGCCGTGGTGTAGCCTGGTTAACACGCTGCCCTGTCAAGGCAGAGACCGCGAGTTCGAATCTCGTCGGCTCCGTATTTTAGTTTTGAATTTATAGCATAAATCCCCGCTAGGCAACGCGCCCGACGGGGATTTTTTTATGAACGACTGATAGCATGCGCTTTTTGGCTGATTTTTGGGAATTGTGCAAAATCTTACGTTTTTATGCTGACGAGGTTGGGGATGAAGTGGTCTAAATTTCCGTTCCTTATCCCAATCTTTGTTTTAAAAAAGGAACATTCAAACATTATTTGAACTTAAGTTCAAATCGACGCGCAATTTTGCTAGCTAATTCGTGGGCATGTATTTGCTGTAATATTTGAAGTAAATTTTGAAAGGGTTGTGAATGATTGTCCTTTTCGTAGATCATATCTACTAGTTGTAGTAAGATTTCAGTATGCCCTGCTATGTTTACTGGAAATGTCTTTATGTAATCATTTAGGACTTCTCCACAGAATCTTTTACAGTCTTTTGGAGTGATTTTCGTAATTTTCAATAAATTGTCCAGAAATGAGATTGGAGGTTGATTTTCGCAATATTTAAGCGAAACAGAAAGCATATTTCGATATTGGTGATTCATTCGAGGTATAAGAGGCAACAAAGACAATAAAGACACCATTGCACGTCTTTCATCAGTGTTCAATTCATTATCTTTAAATTTTCGATATACTTGATTCCAAAAATGAAAAACTATTTCTGTTTTCTTGACCGCATTTTCTCCCTTCGTTATTCGATACTTTCCAAATGTTAATAAGTTATGCAAAGAATGAGCAATATAAGATAGAAACAAGGGATAAGCATGTTTAACTATCCATTCCATTTCATTCTTAGCATCCTCAACTTTTTCTTGGTTAATTAGTAAAGTTACCAATCGTTCAGCAGCTATTTCTTGTGTTGAAGGAGAAAATACCTCTTTTTGCACCAAAGAGTGATAATCATTCTTAAAATTATGTAATTCATCAGGGAAAAATACTTTCAAATAAAGATAACCACTAAAGAAATAAATTCTTTCCGCTGTTTTTTGAGCGATACTTTTTATTTTTGTGTTTAACCATCTTCTATTTAGAAAGAAAAAGCAGTCATAATGGAATCCTAAGAAGACATAGGCTTCAGGAATATTGGAAGATAGCAACTCACTGTATAACTGCTGCGCTTTCTTTTCCCAAATGTTTTTATGCGAAGCATTCCGAAAAGGAGAAACACTTAATGACAGGCCAATGATTGCTTGTGCCAATAATCCCCAAACAGAATTCAAAGATGCCGTGAGATAACTATCATAACTATTTTTCTCTAGTGAAGAAACGGGAGCTTTGTATTGATGATAAATAAACTCCACAATATCCATAATCTGCAAATAAGCACCTTGTCCCTTAAACTCATTATATTTTTCTGAAATTATCCCCAATATTATCGTTATCAAACGTTCTTTTTGCTGTGGAGAACCGACAAAAGAAGTAGAAAATATCTTTTTTAGTATTTTCGCTATATCGGCAAAAATCATTTTCCAAGAGTTCGAATCTATCTTATTTCCACTACGTCTTATTCCATTTAAAATTGCTTCAATATATGTAAAATTTATTTGATCAAATTGGCCCAATATTTTGGCCATTATTTGAGGATATTTTTGTGCCGCTTTCTCCAATGCCTCCGCTAAACCTTCGGGTGATGGTTTTTCATAAAAAAAATCTCTAGTATCCGGTTGATACTGCATATCAAATTCTTGAATTTTATTAATCAACCTATCTGTATTAGTATCAGCTTCATCTAAAATATATTCTTGTGCAAATGGAGATTGATAAATAATTTCTCGTGATTGCGCATCTCTAGAATTAATCCATTCCTTAGGAATATTTGATAATTCCTGATATGCTTTTTTGCACTCAGGTATCGCCAACAAAGCTGCAAGCCATTTCTTTTTCCAAAATTGCTCGTAATTCGCTTTTTTAGAAACACTTCCGACAAATTCGAGATACGGTCCCTTCTTGACCAAATCGACCAATGCTTTTTTCTGTTTTTCCCCCTTACAGGAAGATGCCAAAAGAAGAAGCAAATCAAAAACTTCCCCCTCAAACATACTATCAACAAACAGTAATTCCTTGTGCCTTTTCAAAAAGGTAATTGCACTGCTATTATATCTAGGTGATATTTTCCCAAAAAAGAAAAGAAGAATCCTCCATCCTATTTCTAAGCCTATGCCATATAATGGGTTTAAAAATTGTGTTTTAAACTGATAAAGAGGCTGAATGTTTGCTTGCTGATTTAACATAACGGACACCAAAAGCATCAATTGTTCATCCACAGTACAAACGTATTGCTCTCCTTTCTCCAGAGATATTAGAGAATGAATGCCGTAATGCCTTTTCCAAAGATGCGTATAGTACAAAGATTTTATTTCATCAGCAATCTTATTTCTTTCATTTTTGGGGATTTTTATAATTTTTTTACAAACTAATGAAACTAGATTGTTCCTATTTTTGTATGGAATAATAGGTATTTCGAATGTAAAAGTCCCCTTTTTAGAAGTCACTTTCCCTAAAATTACATTTTTTCTATGAATCAAAGAAATCAGAATACTACCAAATTGATAGTCTATTATATCTCTTGGTTCTCTTCTCTCGGATATAATGTTCAGAAGAAATCGAAAGAGACTACCATTTCCCCTGATAAAAAAAGGAATTTTGCTTATTTCTTGTAAAAAATATTTTTTGTCACTCTCTTTCAATTCTGATTGGAGAAGAATCGGTAAAAAATCTTGAAATAACTCCTGCGCCTTTTTATATCCCTTATTTTTCAGAAATTTCTGGATCAACTCCTTAATACGGTAAGTAACCAAATTCAAATGATTTAAATAAGGGCATAAAGAAACCAATTCCTTAATAGAAACTAAGGGAATATTATCGGTTGGTAGCAATTTAAATATATCACAAAAACACTCAAAGACCAAAAGTACCTTCTCAGGGGAGAGGGCTTCTGTTCCCTGAGAAAAGTATTTTAAAATTGATAGCAATTCAGCTACGTACTTATCATATCGTTTGTCTTCTACTATATGTTCCTGAATTTCTTTCGCGACTTCGGTCAGATATTTATATTGAAACCATGATACAGGATATTCAGGGATAGATTCAGATGAAAAAAACCCCCGCTTAAATAATGGTAGAAGAAATAAAGGGGATGATGCTGTTTGAAAAAAATACTCTCGGGCATACTCATCTTTTACTATTAAGTCTAGAACCTTCTGATGTGTTTTAGTCCAAACCATGCGCAACTCCATCTATTAAAACATTGTTCTGTAAATGTTTGGATACATCGTCGAAGGAATCTTTTTCATGAAGCAAAATTTGTCCCCATTCCTTCAAAACATTTTCTAGTTGTTCATATCCATTTTTAGAAATGTTATATGGCAAGATATCTATATTTAAAATTCCATAATAGGCTCGATATTGCTTTAAAATTTTCTCTTCATATAAAAACATAGGAATCAATGCATAATGCTGATTTTCATATCTTGACATATGTATATGTTCTAATATTTCGAATTCTTCCAGCCCTACACCAATAAATAATATGCTTTTTTTAGCACACAATTCTTCTAGTATTTGCCTCCCTTTTCCTTCCCGTCTATAATGCTTAAAATAATCTTGAAGGGTACAAATTGGAGGATTGGTGTCAGACAAGTCTTTTCCATGAAGGTAATATACTTTATGTTTTGGTTGAATTAGAAAAGAATCAAAGGTGGTTTCTTCTTTCACATGATAATTTTTTGTTCCCGTATGAGGTTTATGAAATTTTGTTACTGCATTCGAAGGATTTTCTATGGGAACTAATTCTAATAAATCATCATAATTAGTTGTGATAAATCCCGAGTCAAAAGGTGCCAGGAGTGCAGCTATTTGTTTTTCTCTCTCACGGTCACGCCCTGCACATAAACAATCGTGCCACTTTTCTCTGTCTAAAAAATTTTCACAAATTGATAAAATCTTTAGTGGTTTTTCATTTAGTAAATGATGATAGGTTTCGTAGGATATTAATTCTCGTTTCCGCACCTCTTCCAACCGCCTTTTTGCTAGCTCCTTCCAAGAGGGCATTCCTGCCAGCCTCGAGAAGCCAGAACCGACAAATATAATTGTCTTCCCATTCAATATATCGTGTTTTAAATGAGTGGGGAAATTGGGAATATCTAAGATAATATTCGGATTGGACATAGCTTTCCTATTCTCATCCCATTTTAGCAAATTACAAAAAGAGACTTCATATTAGTATTTAATTATTTTTCCTTCTTGTTCTTGCCAATTCGGGGATTTTATTGAGAGCAATTTTTTGAGTGTGCAATCTGCCGGCTGGGTACCGTTTAAGATAGAACGGACAATTTTAGGGGACAAAAAACTTAAATTGAGGATCCGGCGGACATATTGCACGCATACTTTATCTCGCTTAGCTATATCTTGTGTGCTTGTACCACTGATTACGTCTTGGTGCCATGTGTAGGCCTGATTTAAGATTTTGATAAGTTCGCTATTAGGGCGTTTCTTTGGCTCTACAAACTGTCCTACGATTATCTTTTCTCCGTTGGCTATTATACCGATATGATACGGCTCCGTATAGGTATTTTCAGTTTTCAATTCTTCGGGTTTGAGTTGGCGCATTTCCCGGTTTTCATAAATGGTATTAAATAACTCCAATACTTGTTCTGTATGTAAGGTTATTTCTACTTTGTTTGGGTTTAATTGGACTCGCTTAATCAATGCTTTTTCTATGTCTCGGGTCATTGTGTACGCCGATAGTTGTTTTAGTAATTTCTTCTGCTTAGCAACTTCAAAATGTTGGATATATGGGTGTATCTTTTGCTTTTCGCGTAAGAATCTTTCAAACCAACTATCTATGAAATTCTCTAATTGTGGTAGGGACACTTTGCCGATTTTGCCTAGTTTGCTTGGCTCTTTGCGGATAATGGCCTGGCTCACATAATAACGGTATGTTTTACCGCTACAACCTGTACTCCAACTGGGGCTCATGGCGTTTCCTTTATCATCATATAATTTGCCGGACAAAAGACTTTTCTTGGGGTCATAATGTTGACGGTTAATACGGTTGGCCACCATTACCGCTTGTACCTGCTCAAATAGTTCGGTTGGGATTATCCCTTGATGTTCCCCTTGATACCATATGCCTTTATGTCCCACCATACCAATATAGGCCTTATTGCGCAAGATACAATTTAAGTTCCCTACTGAAATAGCGTACCCTTGTTTATTTAGCCAGTCTTTTAACAAGGTAGTGCTCTTGAGTTCAGTATACTTTTCAAAGATAGAGCGCACTAGGGCTGATTTTTCTTCATCTGGGTATATCTTCTTATCTTTGCGGTAATATCCTAATGGTGGTTTTCCACCCATCCACATACCCTTTTTCTTACTGGCACTAATCTTATCCCTTATGCGTTCCCCTGTTACTTCCCGCTCAAATTGGGCAAAGGAGAGTAGCATATTTAATGTGAGCCGCCCCATACTGGTAGTGGTATTAAAGTGTTGGGTGATAGATACAAACGAGGCATTATGCTTGTCTAATATCTCTACTATTTTGCTAAAGTCCATTAAACTACGGGTTAAGCGGTCTATTTTATAGACAACAATAATATCAACAAGGCCGGATTTAATATCAGATAAAAGTCGTTTTAAGGCCGGACGTTCCATATTGCCACCTGAGTACCCGCCGTCATCATATTCAGTAGGCAATAATTGCCAATTCTCATGCTTTTGGCTTTTAATGTATGCCTCACACGCTTCCCTCTGGGCCTGTAAGCTATTGAACTCTTGCTCCAAGCCTTCTTCCGTTGATTTGCGCGTATAGATAGCACAACGTATTTTCTTATCACTCATTTCTTCACTCCAAAGAATACATTCCCGTTCCAGCTTTTACCTGTGATAGCCTTGGCTACACCGGATAGACTTTTATAGAGATTATTCTCATATAGATACCCTTGTGGAACGATTTCTACTTCGTATTTAAGCCCTTGATAGGACCGGATTAGTTTAGAGCCTATCTCAAGAGTGGCTTTTGGGCGTTTATCTGCTCCCTTGGTGGCTTGGGCTACTTCATGAAAAAAGCCAAGTGGAGAAAGTTTCTCATGCTTGGCTTGTTCATACCATAATAGATATTTGATAATTAGACTTCGCCCGATTGGCGGTATGGGCCGGCCTATGATCTCGGCCCATTTTAGACGTAATTCCCGTGCGGTTAATTGTGTATAGTTTTGCATATTTATCTCCTATACACATTCACGCTTCTTCTAGGGCAAGAAGTCAAGTTAAATATCAATAAAATACCTTAATCTATAATTTCATATGAGGTACGGAAAGATTCCTTAATCTTGTATTTGTAGTGATATCCCAGAGCCGTTCTGTCATCACTTTTCTCAATGTAAATTAAAAAGAAAAGGCCGTTGTGACTAAATATGGGGTTGAAAATATGCATATTCTTCGTGGCCTGTGCCACCTCACTTTCCGTGAGTTCACTAATTGGCTTATCAACCACTCGAACGCAACACCACTCTTTTGTATTATGATGTTTATTTATGTATATGAGTTGCGGATCATTCCCGGGCAGCACATCATACCACTCCACAATTTTCCCATATTTTTCCTCAACGATTTTCTTGGCAACATCCGTAGCAAAATAATATTTCTCATATTCGGACATGGGCGTTAGTTCGTCTGTGGCTCCCTCACTAGGATTTATAAGTTTACTTGTTTCGGCATGAAACAAATTCCAATTCTCTTTATTGTGTGGAGTAAATATTTGTGATATACCATACCCACCACCAAAATATGTTCCATACCCGTGAGGCCCGTTTTGTTTACCTAAAGACATGTCTAGCGGAAACATACAAGGCACCAGATTGTTCCCTTGGCAAAATTTGATAAATTTTTCTTTTCGTTCCGAAAAATCCGGAATTATGCTTAAATCATTATGACGAATATCCATAAGTATGGCATAAAAGCGATTTTTATACCGAATAGCCATATCAAAATAGGAGAAAGTAGCCGGACGTGTCTTTCTGAAAGAAAAATCTTGTGGACACAAGTAATTATTCTTTTTGGCACA
This sequence comes from Candidatus Avelusimicrobium ruminicola, assembly GCA_900319885.1. Lineage (GTDB taxonomy): Bacteria > Elusimicrobiota > Elusimicrobia > Elusimicrobiales > Elusimicrobiaceae > Avelusimicrobium > Avelusimicrobium ruminicola. The sequence continues at coordinate 4,002 of ONQH01000009.1, read as the reverse complement.
TTCCATTAAATGAACACCTGTCGCATTATATGCACCCGGAATATCTAAAGTCATTTGTACTTCCATATTTTCACCTCCATTTATGTATTGTCCCTTATAGCGGGAAAAATCCTTTGGCTACATTGTCCACATTAAAAGCAGAACGCCAATCTTTCTTGCTTTCCAGTAAAGATTCATAATTTCTGCGCAATTGCAGGAACACATCCAAGCTCGTTAAAAATTTCTCATTTATCAGTTCTTTTCCGTTTGTATATTCAATACCAACCACAATCCACTTGGCTGATGCAACTTGCTGTTTGCCGGTAATAAATTTATCCCAACCGAGGCTTGGGTCCAACTCAAGTGTAATTACACGGCTTTTATGAGGCCGTAATGGCTGCTCGAGTTCTATGCCCGTCACAGCGACAAAAGGAATCGTTTCACTCATATCTATTGCTCCCAACATAAATGCTGCAATCTCCGTTTTGGATACGTTCTTTACCGTTAAAGAGGCTTGTTTCTTTGTTAAAGAATTCTGAGAAATAATCAATTCTTGAAATTGTGGCTCAGTGCCAAAAGAGAGTAAATTGTTCCCCTCTTCTTGCAGTACCTCAACATACTGTTTTTGGGCATTTTTCATTTTAGAAAGCATCATTTTATCAGCTTCACTCATAATCTGTTTATAATTTTTGCCATGCAGATTCTTATGAAACTGCTTTTTAACTTTTTCCTCTTCCTCATCATTCATAATAATTGCACCATGGCCTAAATATGCCTTCATATTTTCCATTGTCAGCATGTTCAGGGATAAATTAAACGCATCTTTTTCCTCCAGTGGAACGGATTTCTCTACTTGCTTGAAGGATTCTCTATAGACACTTGGACTACTATTATTGACCGTAGGCAATTTGGGCCCACAGGCAAAAAATAAACTACTTAACAGAACTACAAAAAGTTTCTTATACATACCATTCTCCTTAACATTTATTTTTTCTTTATAATTAAATTGATAACAAAACGCCCCAACTTGCGTTCCAACCCATTTTTGGTCATGGGGATTCCCGTTTTGCGAGAGATCTTTTGTTTCATTTTGCTGATTCCAATAGCTCGCCGCCAAGAAAAAGCCAGGCCTGGGATGCCGGTAGTAGATTTTCTCATGTCATTTATTCCTAATCTCTTGATAAAACTTTTCTACGGCTGGATTAGACAAAATATCCGTTTCTTTGAGCGGTTTTTTAAGCCACAATCCTTCTATGGTGCGTACACGGCTCAAAGCCACATAAGTTTGCCCGATACTAAATGCTCCTTTTTCACCCATGTCCACATAAGCAGAGTCAAAAGTCATACCCTGGGCTTTGTGGATAGTGGTTGCCCATGCCAATTGTAAAGGGAACTGGCAAAAGTAATTTTCCAAGTCAGCTTCTTGCCGTCCGGTTTTTTTATTAAGCACCATCTTATACCACGTACAGCAACGTACTTCCACATCACGCCCAGGCGCAATTTCAACCGTAATGCTTTTAATCGCACGCTCTTTAACACAATTGATGCTTTTTACTCGCCCTATCATACCGTTCACGAATTGTTTTTCTTCATCATTGCGTACGAACATCACTTTAGCACCAATTTTAAGGTACAACACCTTGGGGGCAGGGCAATTAGCCTCTTTCCAATCGTTATCGTAACGACTACTTTGATATGCCGGGATACGATAAGTCGGTTGTGGTAATTTGTCCAGTTCTGCCTGGTTAATGTGCTGAGCGTCAATTTTACGCGCACATAAACACACGGCTTCTTGCGGACGTTTATCCGTTACCCGTTTATTAAAATAATCAAGGGCTTTGCTAAAGTTTGAGCCTTGCGCCGATTCCAAAGCAGCCAGGTGGCTTGTAAATTCTTTATCGGTTTGGCGGAAAATCTTGGTAAAGAAAATATGCTTAAAATTCATTTCTTTCCAGCATTTTGCTTCAAATACGTAGGAGGTGTTATAATTCTCTTTACACAATTTATCCTGTTGTAGGTTGGACTTCTCATTAAGCACCGGAGCCAGTTGGTTTAAATCGCCTACGACAATAACTTGTTTGTGGGCAAAGGGACGTTCGTCCTCTAACACCTCTTGCAAGCGTTGATTCATTTTATCGAAAATATCGGCTCGAACCATGGAAATTTCGTCAACGACTAAAATATCCAAATTACGCCATGCAGTTTTTAAAGCATTGCGGTTGGCATAGTCGAGCGGTGCATGGATATCACTTGGATTAAGATGAAAGAAAGAATGAATGGTTTGCCCATGAATGTTCAAAGCTGCAATACCCGTGGGAGCCACAAACATAGCATTTTTGCTTTTCACGTTTAAATGCTCGCGAAGCCCTTTTAGGAAGGTTGATTTCCCTGTACCGGGGCGGCCATGAATAAACACGTTGTCTCCGTGATTAATGTGGTAAATAGCATTTTTAATTTCAGGTGTCATTTCCAATTCGGAAGAAATAATTTGCTGTGTCATAATAATCTCCTTAGAAATTGATATAGGGCCAAAAACCCTTTAAAAAAGAATATGTGTATTGCACATCGGCACCACAAGCGCGTGCTACTTGGATAATTTCATTATCTGCCGTAACCACGCAAACATCGCGGCCATATTGTTGGGTATGCTCATAAATGGAATTGATGATGAGTTTATCGGCTTTATGGCGAGCCGAGAAGAACACACTCATTCCATGCGGGCGGGAAATGGCGCGTTTATAACCATCAAAATAACATTCAATCTCTCTGGAAGAGTCCGTATTAAAACTGGACACATAGTCAACTAATTGGTCTGATAACCGGGCTTCTAGATCAAAATTTGGCTTGCCTTGCAGGCCATAAGCCGAACGAACGACATTGGATCCATCAATGATAAGACTTGTCATATACATCTCCTTAGTTGTACCCCTTGGGTAAAGGTAGTACGTAAGATATGCCAACTATGGGATTACTCCCTACCGGGTGTGGCCCCCTACACTATAAACATAAATCTGGCATTTTCTGACATTGTATTCGTAAAATCTGCCTACTAGACACCAAGCAGTGGAATAAAATATGCTTGGCCGGAGCCCTACCGGAGCCCTTTATAGCACGGCTCTCGGCTCTTATTACGGGTCATCCTCTCTTTGCAATTACACGCATATAATCAGGAATTTTAGGCTTCCGATTAAACGGTTGTATACTCAATATGACAGGTTCCGTAAAACCCGCTGTTAACTGAAACTTCGGGGCAGTTAACAAACTCAGAGTTTCCTTTCCCAGCAGAAAGTTAATTACACATCCGGTTAACCTTCTAACTCACTAAATATGAAAATACCGCATAACTACAAATACCCAATCAGGGATAATAAGCAGGGACATTTTCAAGTCGCCCTTCTGTAACGGACCGCCCTTGGTGCAACGAACCTTGGAGCAACCGTTGCCTAGTAACTTACTGCGAAACGCATATTGAGCAAAAGCCCTATCTCTTGCCTTCCACTACGCTTCCTTTTACATATACTGATCAATCAAAGCAGCTATTTCCGGATGGCCATACCACATGGCATGATATTGGGCATTAAATCCTTTGTTATCAGTTAAACGTGGATTTGCCCCGGCATCCAATAACAATTTCACAATACGAATATGGCCTCTTTGAGCCGCCACCATTAAAGGGGTAAGACCATTTGGCTCGTGCATATTTACATCTGCATTGGTACGCAACAACTCGCGCACACGATATTCATCCCCGGATAACGCATAATCAAACAGTTTCATATTGCAATAAGCAATGCGGGATGTATAGATAAACCATATGACTATCAAAACAACTATCACCAATAGGAAGAACATAAGCGTCTCCTCATAATTCTTTAAATTTATCCATAATGCGTTTAATACTAATCAACGCTTGGGATAAGCTCATAACCAGTGTCATACTCTCAAAAAAATCCAAAAACTCACCCATATCTTCCATGAAATCGTCTTCGTCTGTATAAACTTTTTCATCTTTACAAATGGCTT
>ONQH01000073.1 GCA_900319885.1 Candidatus Avelusimicrobium ruminicola | reverse complement strand
CTGTGTTTGACGGATCCTTCCACGAAGTTGACTCTTCGGAAATGGCCTTCAAAATTGCCGCTTCTATGGCCTTGAAAGACGGTGCTAAAAAAGCCAACCCCGTCATCTTGGAACCGATTATGAAAGTAGAAGTAGTCGCTCCGGAAGCCAACCTCGGTGATATCATTGGGGACTTGAGCTCCCGCCGCGGTCAAATTGGCGAGATGGGTGTGCGCGGGAACGTACGCTATGTACGTGCCGAAGTACCGCTGGCTGAAATGTTCGGTTACGCCACCAACGTGCGCTCCTTGTCTCAAGGCCGCGCTTCGTTCACGATGGAACCGAGCCACTACGCCGAAGTTCCTGCCAACGTCGCCAAAGCGATTGTGGAAAAGAGAACCGCCGAAAAAGTGGCTGCCTAAGAAGTTTCAAAGAAGTAAAGAGCCCCGCCTTTTGGCGGGGCTTTTTTATTAAATGATTTAATCAAATAATCTCTTTAGTGGGAATTCTTCTCAGTGCGGGGGTGCTTTCGCGGATGCCCTTTAAAGCCGGCACGGCCGTCACATGTAGCGCAAGCACAATGCTTTTCCCCTTTTTGGACAACGCTTCCTCAATGCCGGCTAGCGTTTGTCCGGTAGCCAAAATATCATCAATATAAATGTAATGGGTGTGTTTGGCCAATAGGTCGCTATCTATTTCCATATCATAATCATCATATTCATTTGTGATATGGAAGACATAGGGTTTATTGGGGATTTTACCCTTTTTGCGCACCAATACAAGCGGTAAACCAAGTTTGTAAGCCACAGGGGCCCCAAGCAAAAAACCGCGCGCTTGTGGCGTAATGATGGCCGCTTTTTTAAGCGTATCAGCGGGGAGCTCTTTGGCAATCAGCATGCAAAACTTGTCAACGGCCGCCTGAAAGCAAACGGGGTTATTTAACAAGCCGTTAATATCAATAAAATTGACACCCTTAACGGGGAAATCTTTTACAATAGTAAGTCCGTAATCTTTTGTCATAGCAACCCGTTTAGTATAGCAAATTTTGAAATTAATTATTTTCTAATAGTTGTACAATTTCTGCAAACCCTTTTTCACGCGTCAGATCCAGAGCAGTTTTGCCTTCGTTATTGGTGCGGAGGGTATCAATGCCGGGCTGCTCTAAGAGAAAACGCACAATATCAACATAGCCATTAAGCGCAGCCACGTGTAGGGGTGTATTTCCGTTTGGCGCGTAGGTAGTATTTAGTTGCGCTGTATTATCTGCCAATACTTCCCTTACCTTTTCTAGTTCTCCATCCATTACTGCTTGGAGAAGCGGGGTAATGGGAAGGGCTGGAGCAGGAGCGGGGCCCTGTTCGTGATTTTTCTTTTCTTTTTCATCCAGATCCGATAAGAAGTAATAAAATTGTATAGCTGAAACTATAGCAACTAGGCAGCATATTACTAGCAAAACACGCGCCCATTTTCCCGCATCAAAGAATATAATAAGAAATAATGAACCTATTGTGCCGTAAGTGCTTATGCTTGTTATGTGCGAAAAATCTGTTATTTTTCCCCAATATTTAGTGGAGTAATCAAGTAATCGAAAGATGGCTGGGGCGCTGGCGCGTGTTGGTGTGAACGTTAGTTGTAACATTTCGATTAGAATTTTAGTTTTCATCTTTACAAAACCCCTGAATTATTATATAATATTTTCAACAGGAAAAATGTCGGTTTTACGCACTTGGTGAACGTGTTAAGAAACTAGACATGCTAACAAATAATTTGGTATAATAAACTGTACTGAGTTATTTTAAACGGTAGGATTTCCTAACTTGTCCGACGGGAACGGAGGACAGGTATAGGGTTTTCTGCCGATAAATAATTTGAAACAAAACTGTTAAGGAAAAAACTAAAAATGGCAGAAAAAACAGCTAAAAAAGCCAATGTAATTGGCCAAGAAAGAATCCGCATTAAACTGCGTTCTTATGACCATCGCATGTTAGACGCTTCTGTTTCGCGCATTGTAGAAACCGCGCAAAAAACGGGCGCTATCGTAGCGGGTCCTGTACTCTTGCCGGTTCGGATTAAAAAGTACACCGTACTTCGCTCTCCCCATACCGATAAGAAAAGCAGAGAACAGTTTGAAATGCGTATTCATAAACGCTTAATTGATCTAAAAAGCCCCACCTCTAAAACCGTGGACGAACTGATGAAACTCGATTTGCCCGCCGGTGTAGATGTGGCCATTAAAAGCAACTAAGGAAAAGTAAACACGTATGACAGAAGAAAATAAAAATGCTGCTGGTGCCCAAGAGGCAACAACCGTTGCTGAACCGGCCAAAGCAGAAACTGTCAAAGAAGCTCCGGCTACGTTTCGTTTCGTAATCGGCGAGAAAGTGGGCATGACCCAGCTCTTTGATGAAAAAGGCAACCTGCATGGCGTATCCGTTGTAAAAGCGGGCGATTGCAAAGTTGTGCGTGTCAGAACCCAAGAAAAAGACGGCTACAACGCCGTTTGTGTGGGTTTTGGCGAAGTGAAAGAAAGCAAACTCAACAAACCCGAAATGGGCTACTTCAAAAAAGCAAATGTTACCCCGGTTAAACACATGAAGGAATGCCGTGTTGCCGACGTAACTGGTTTTGAAATCGGCCAAGTCATTTCACTTGAAAAAATCTTTAAACCCGGCGACTATGTAGACGTGCAGGGTAAAATTAAAGGCCACGGTTTTGCCGGCGGTATGAAACGCCACGGCTTTGCCGGTCAACCGGATTCGCACGGTCAATCCGACCGCAGCCGCGCTCCGGGGTCTTTAGGTTCCCGCCGCTCTTTGGGTAAAGTTATCAGCGGTCAGCGCATGGCTGGTCACTATGGTACCACCACCCATACAGTAGCCAAGATTGAAGTTATCAAAGTAGACAGCGAAAACGGTCTCTTATTCTTAAAAGGTTCCGTTCCGGGGGCCCGTGGCTCTATCGTGTCCGTCTTAGAAACTTCCAAATACAAAAAACACTATGTAGCACCGCAACAGCAGAAAGTATCTGCTTCTAAGGCTGCTAACAAGAAGTAAGGACTTGGACCTATGGAAACAAAAGTTTTAGATTTAAAAGGAAAAGAAAAAGGGACCATCTCTCTGCCGGAATCTTTATTCGGTGTGAAAGCGAACCCTACTTTCTTACACGAAGTCATCACCGCTTTCTTGGCTAACCAACGCAGCGGTACGGCTGATGTGAAAACCCGTGCGGAAGTTTCCGGTACCGGTAAAAAACCGTGGAAACAAAAAGGCACCGGCCGCGCCCGTCAAGGGTCTTTGCGTGCAGTGCAATTCCGCCACGGCGGTGTAGCGTGGGGTCCTACTCCTCACTCCTACCGCCAGGATTTACCGGCCGCTAAACGCCGCACCGCGCTTGCCATGGCTTTGTCTACCAAATTAGCTGAAGGCAACGTGGTAGTGTTGGAATCTTTGACCTTCAAAGAACCCAAAACCAAAGCGTTTACCGACGTCATGAAAGCCGTGTCTGCGGGCCGCAAACCCTTGGTGCTCGACAATTTTGCCGATGAAAACACCAAATTGGCTTGCCGCAACGTAGCGGGCTTAACCCACATGCAAACGCAAGACATTAACGCGTATGAAGTATTAAACAGCTCTAAAGTAATCTTCACCAAAGACGCTGTGGATACGTTGACCAAAACGTTTGCCAAGGAGGCCAAGTAATGTCCGGCGCTTATGATACTTTAAAAAAGCCCCTCTTAACCGAGAAAAGCTTAATTGAACGCGATACACACAACCGCTATGGCTTTATCGTAGCCAAAAACGCGTCCAAGGGCGAAATTAAAACCGCGGTGGAAAAAATCTTCAACGTAACTGTTGTAAAGATTAACACTATTTCCGTCACGGGCAAGACCCATCGCATGGGTCGTTTCGAAGGCAAACGGCCTGATTATAAAAAGGCCTTTGTAACTTTGAAAGAAGGCGATAAAATCGAAGTGGTAGAATCCACTGCGAAGTAGAGAAGGAGAACTACTAACTATGCCTATTAAATCGTTTAGACCTTACACCCCGTCTCGCCGCACGATCACGGTGTCGGATTATTCCGATATTACCAAGACCACGCCCGAGAAACGGCTGACCAAAGGTCTTCGCAAAACCGGCGGAAGAAATAACACCGGTATGGTAATGGTACGTCACATTGGCGGTGGCCACAGACGTGCTTACAGACAAATTGATTTTAGAAGAGAAAAATACGGCGTGCCGGCCAAAGTCGTTTCTGTAGAATACGACCCGAACCGCAGCGCGCGTATTTGCCTTTTAAACTATGCCGATGGCGACAAGAGATATATCTTGCAACCCGTAGGCGTACAAGTGGGCGATACACTCATGTCTGGCCCGACTGCTGATATTAAAGTGGGTAACTGCCTTGCTTTGAAATATATCCCTGAAGGTACTTTTATCCACGCGATTGAACTGAAAGTCGGCAAAGGTGCACAACTTGCACGCAGCGCCGGTTCCCAAGCGCAGTTAATGGCGAAAGAAGCCGGTTATGCCCACATCAAGATGCCGTCTGGCGAAATCCGCTTAGTTCCTAGCGATTGCTGCGCCACGATCGGCCAAGTAGGTAACGTAGACCATGGCAACATTGTCATCGGGAACGCCGGCCGCAACCGTCACTTGGGCAACCGCCCGACGGTACGCGGTAGCGCGATGAACGCCGTAGACCACCCCATGGGCGGTGGCCGCGGTCATGGTAAAGGCGGCAACATTCCGCGCTCTCCGTGGAACCAGCCTGCCCGTGGTTTGAAGACCCGCTCCACCAAGAAAGCTTTTAGCTGGATGATTGTGAGCGACAGAAGAAAAAACAAGGTTAAATAAGTATGGGAAGATCAACTAAAAAAGGTCCGTTTGTAGACTTAAACCTGTTGGAAAAGGTTCAAGCAATGAATGCTTCCAACGAAAAGAAACCTATTAAAACATGGGCAAGAGCGTGCACAATCGTGCCGGAATTTGTGGGCCACACCTTCTTGGTGCACAATGGTCGCAAGTTTCTTCCCATCTACGTTTCCGAACGTATGGTAGGTTATAAACTCGGTGAATTTTCGTTCACCCGGTTGTTCAAAGGTCACGGTGGTATCACCAAAGATTCCACGGCCTTGAAATAAGATTGAGGATTTGATATGGAAGCTTGTGCAAAAGCCAAATTTCAACGCTACGGCAGCCGCCGTGTAAACTTAGTGTTGGACCAAATCCGCGGTAAAAATGTAAAAGCGGCCGAAGAAGTATTGCCGTTTGTTGCAAAACGCACCGCCGACTTGGTAGCCAAAACCTTACACAGCGCCGCCGCCAACCTGCAAGTCAAAGCCGGTAAAAAGCTTGACTTCAGCCACGTCTATATTAAAGAGGCGTTC
>ONQH01000032.1 GCA_900319885.1 Candidatus Avelusimicrobium ruminicola | reverse complement strand
CTAAACATCCGCGCTTTTACCGCCAGCGAGAAACGTCAAGCCTATGAAAGGCAGAAAGGAATTTGCGCACACTGTAAGAAAGAATTTCAACTTGAGCAAATGGAAGCGGACCACATCACACCTTGGCATGCAGGCGGCAAGACCAAATTGGAAAATTGCCAAATGCTTTGCAAGGAGTGCAACCGGCGAAAAAGCGGAAAATGAGCATTACTTTTTAAGGGCACGCGCTACGCAGGCAGGCACCCAAGTGGAGACATCCGCCCCCACAGCCGCCGCCTCTTTGATGGCGGAAGAACTGATAAACTGGTATCTTTCATCCGCAGGCAAAAACACCGTTTCCAGTTCCGGGTAAAGCGATTTATTAAAATAGGCTTGGGTACGTTCGTGGTTCCAATCGTGCGCGGTGCGCAACCCACGCACCACGGTCGTATAACCGTGGGCACGCATATAATCGGCCAGTAGCCCTTGCGCGACGTCCACTGTAATATGGGGTTGCCCGGCTAACGCCTCTTGTAAAAACGCTACCCGCTCTTGCACCGAAAATCGCCCCTGTTTATTCCCGTTATGGCAAACCACTACCACTACGCTGCCAAACACAGCACAAGCCCGTTTAATTAACTCAATATGTCCGTTTGTAACTGGATCAAAACTCCCCGAAAAAACAACTGGTTTCATAGTGCATCCCCTATACTTCGTATTTCTATTATGGTATCATAATTTTATGATAAAAAACCCATTTTCTGATGAAATTTACTTAAAACGTACGCACGCACACACACCCGATTTGCGTGACGAATATTTCCGCGATCAAACTAAAATTATTCACTCGTTACCTTTTAGACGCTTGAAACATAAAGCGCAAGTTTTTTTTGCCCCTAAAAACGACCACATCTGTACCCGCATTGAACACGTGTTGCACGTGGCTACCATTGCCGCTACCATTTGCCGCGGCCTTAATAAAAGCGGGAATTGGGAATTAAGCGAAGATATGGCCTACGCCATCGGCTTGGGCCACGACATTGGCCACGCCCCGTTTGGGCATGAAGGGGAGCGTGCGATTGATGCCTGCTTAAAACCCAGCGGCAAACGCTTTTTGCATGAACTCAACAGTTACCGCGTGGTGGAACATTTAGCCAACTACGGCGAAGGACTTAACTTAACTTTTGCCGTGAAAGACGGAATCATCTGCCACTGCGGGGAAGATTTTGCCAACAATGCGCTACGCCCCGCCCAGACCCCCAACGATTTGGAAACCATTACCGGGCGCACACAAATGCCTTCTACCTACGAAGGATGTATTGTGCGCCTAGCCGACAAAATAGCCTACTTCGGGCGGGATATTGAAGATGCCATGAAGGCTGAACTAATTACCCAGCAAGACATCCCGCAAGAAATCCGCAAAGAGGTGGGTACTTCCAACGGGGAAATTATTAACACCCTCACGCTAGACCTGATTGATAATTCCAAAGATAAAGATTGTATTGGCTTTTCGCCGGAGAAATTCCAACTGATTTCACAACTGCGTGATTTTAATTATGCGCGCATCTACTGCAGCCCGGTCATGCTCAAACGCAAAGAGATGATTGCCAAATGTGTGCGGGATGTATTTGATTATTTTCGCACCTTGTTTGCCCAACACGCCTTTGATTACGAGGCCTACGCCCAGGAACTCACCCAAGCGGCGCGCGGATTTGGCAATTACATGAAATCTATGCGTAATTTCTATCCGGAAGATCCGGCCGAAATTGATACCATTATTGCCGATTATATTTCCGGCATGACCGATTCCTTTGCCTTAGACATCATGCAAGAAGTTTTACTGCCCAGCACCGTACGTTTTGTGTAAATCAATCGTCGTTACTACAAAAAAGGTCCTAGAAATTTTCTAGGACCTTTTTTCAATACATATAGGCCCTTAGTCCCTCGTTTTATCAGCCACGGACCGCCATACTAAAGAAAGGAGCCTATTATGAATAAAATTTTTACTATTTTTGTACTGACCTTTCTTTCCTTGTGTGCTATACGCGTAGCACAGGCAGAGCCGTTGGCCTCTCAACGGGTTGCCAACCGGGTGGAAAGCGTGGTAACCGGCCAACAATTAACTGCAACCAACGCCTTTGGCACGCCCTTAATTATGGAATTGGCGCGCAAGGGGGATATTGAAACGTTGCGGACTTTAGCCCAAGCCACCCCTGACAAAAGTTTTTTAGATGCACACGATAAATACAATAACAACTTGTTCCACGTGGCCAAGGATGCACGCACCGTGCAGTTTATTTCGGCCTTGATTCGCCAAGCGGACGGGGCCAAAGCCTACCAACGCCTTACTAAAATGACAAACCAGCGCAATACCCTTGACGAAACGCCCTTATTGGCACAAATCAATGCCGGGCATACGGATACGTTCTATCTTTTGTATAGAAGTTCTACGCTCAAACAAAAAAATGATGAGTTCAAAAATCACTTGGCCCGTATACAAGGGAGTGACCCGCGCATGGTGCAACGCCATAAAGAAATCTATTGCAAACAAATCCGCCAGTTATCTTCCGCCAACGGGCTGACGCTTTTGCAAGCGGCCCGGGCGCAAATTCCCTACAATAGCCAAATGGCTCCCCTGGCACAACAAATTACACAGGCAATCCCGTGTTTGGCGCAAGACTAAATTTACCCAAGTAAAAAGGCCCTGCTTTAAGCAGGGCCTTTTTTATAAGATTTTTTATTTTACTACAAACCCCAGTTTAGTAAAATCTTCTCCATCAGAACCGTTTGGACACGCGCCCACTTTTACCGTGGCGCGGCTTTCAAAAAGGGCTTTGTAATATTTAACGGGCATCTGCCCAAGCACTACCGGGAAGGCTCCTTCCGTTTTGTAGAATAATAAATAGGAGTTATCTCCGCGCGCCAATGCCCCCAACGCGGCGTTTACCTGTGCCAGCGCCACAAAGGAAAGGTTTTTCTCCCCTTCCGCCTTCATGATACAAAGCGGCCCCAGCAACTCGGCATTTACATCCACATCTACCCGGCAGGCGGGCACTTGTTTTCCTGTCCACTCCAAGCCATAATCGGCCACATGTTGGGCCGGGGCATCTTGCAAGATGCCTACATGGTCCTTTTCAAATTTTTTATCTTTCAGTTGCAACACCACGCCTTGTTCATTTGTGCGATAGTACCGAGTGGTCTGCGGCCCCTTTGAAAACACGCACCACGGGTCCTTGCAGGTAGGATACGATTGCGGGTAACGATTGGCACTGTCGCGCAAGCCCTTGTCTTCAATACGCGCTTGCAGAAATCCCCCCTGCGAGAGATAGCAATAACCTAATTTGCCTTTAGAAGTATGTTCTAAAACCGGCAAGCAACATACTTCCGACGATACGGCCTGGTTTACAGTAGATTCTACCGCAGAGGCCAAACCTTTCGCTACCCCTATACGCGCACTTAAGGCCAATAATAACATACAAAATGCTAAACGTTTCATAATTTCCTCCGGCACTCAATAAATAATATATAGTATAAGACTTTTCTTCAAAAAAACAAGGGGTTAGGCCCCAATGGCTTGCTTTACATCTACTCCCATAGAAGTAGGCATCCCGGAAGCATTGACGCACACCAGCGTGGTTTTTCCTTTGGTGCAAAGCCGCCCATTTTGGTTGGTAATCGTGTTTTCAAACACAATTTTAATATCCGAAATTTCCAACACTTTTGTATCTACGGTTATTACATCTGCGTAGCGTACGGGATATTTGTATTCCACCTCTTGCCGGGCCACCACAAAGTATTTGCCTTGCTGCATCAACGCGGGCACGCTATAGCCTTTTTGCTGCATATATAAGGTACGGGCCTCTTCAAAATACTTGAGGTAGTTGCCGTAATAGACTACATTTCCGCAATCGGTATCATGATAAAAAATAGTTTTTTGCATAAAGTTCCCCTTTTAGTGTCCTGCGAGATTTCATATAATAAATTATACTTATTTGCTAGGGTAACGACTATGAAAACCGAAGAAATTATAGACCGTTTACGTCATCCGCACAAGTATTACAAAAAATCGGCGGCCAAAAATGCGTCCGCTCAAGCCGATGCAACGCACGGACGCACGACAAGAGACTCTTCCTTGCCCAGTTGGGTCGTTCCTTCGTTGGCAGCCTGTATTTTGGTAATCGTTTTTGTGACGTGGTTATTTGTGCTTAATGCTAAAAACAAGGCTGACAATTTGACCCAGGCCCTAGAACCCAAACAAATTGAGGGGCTAACCTACGAAGCGGCCGACTTTAACCCCAGCAAAAATGTAACGTATGTGCAAATTAACGAAGGGTCCGACCGTAACGTAGCAGTAGATACATTAGGAACTACGCTGCCTATTATCAGCCGGTACAATTACCAATCCATGACACCCAATAATTATAAAATTATCGGCATGGCGCCCTGGGCACTGACCGAGAACTTTTCCGCCAACACCCAAGACCCGCAGATTATTCAATATTTACTCAACCGCCCCGAAGTAGGGGAAGCGTTTATCGCACGCCCGGATGTGGCCCCGCTGTTGGAAGATCCGCAACTGTTGGCGGCCTTAGCGCAGGATCACACCACCTTAAATGAATTTTTTAACAGTGATGTGATTAGCCAACTGCTGGCCAACGAACAAATGGTCCGCGTAATTGGCAAAAGCCGCTTTATGAGCCACCTGCTTATTAGCAAAGCGGTAAAATATTACCGGGACCGGCCGCAAGAAGCAGTTAAACTCATTGACGCAAGCCCCACTTTGCGCGCGCTTAAACAAAACCCCGGGGTCCGCCAAGCCGTAGAGGAAAATCACTACCTAAAACCCATTGCGCAACAATTATTGGGGGCCACGCCAGCAGCCAAGTAGCAAAATAATACTTGTACAAACGGCACAAAATTGCTATACTATAGAAGTAGTAAGAATCGTTTTTGCGGGCGTGGTTCAATGGTAGAACGCGACCTTGCCAAGGTTGAGACGAGAGTTCGATTCTCTTCGCCCGCTCCATTTAGCAAACCCCCTCTATTGAGGGGGTTTTAATTTTTCTATCTGTTGTTAAACGATTTTTTCTTGCGAGGATTTGGCTTTTTCCAATTCTTTGTCAATGCGCGTTGTTACTTTGCGTAGCACACTTTGCGCATTTTTCTTCCACTCTTTGAGTTCGCGCAGTTCACGCTGCAACTCTTTTAACTGCAAGCGGTCCTCTTCCAATATGCGCAGACGGTTTTTAAGCGTAGTATTTTCGCTCGTCAGTTCTTTTTGACGGGCAAGCGTCTGCGTAATTAAGAGTTCCAACTGCTTGAGTTTATCTTGCATTAGCGAAGTTCCGCCCCCACCTGTGCTTTGAGTTGGTCCACAAGGCGGTTAAAGGCCTGATCTATTTCTTTGTCCTTTAGTGTACCGTCTTTTTTACTAAAGGCCAAACTAAACGTAACGCTCTTTTTGCCTTGCGGCAAATGTTCGCCTTGATAGACGTCAATCAAGTGGTAAGCCAAGTCCACATCCAGCGGCGTTTTATCCAGTGCGCTGGTAATTTGCGCATACGTGGTGTCACTAGGAAGCACTACAGACAAATCACGCAAAGAGGGCGGAAACACAGCCACATCTTGTGCGGGCTTAAAGTCGCGCGCGGAATAATTTTTTTCAATTTGTTTGGTGGCAAATTCAAAGGCCCACACGTCTGCATTTTTAATGCCAAAGGCCTTAAGCGTAAGCGGGTGCAACGCCCCAAACACGCCAATTACTTTACCACCTTGCAAAATATCCATGCTGATTTTCGGGTGCATATATACCGGCACGTTTTTAGATGGGGCGAGTGTTACGTCCGCCTTAGCCAGCACGGTTTGCATCAGTCCTTTGAGAAAAAAAATTTATCTTCTTCTAAATTTCCCGTTAACACACCCGCTACCGTGTAGTTTTCCACCGGGAATCCCTTCATGTTTTGGAAAGTTTTGCTGGCTTCAAACAATTTCAAATTAGCGTTACCAAAACGCAAATTGCTCTCTACATTTTTGATAAGTGACGGCAGTAGCGTAGGGCGCAAATAATCCCACCCTTGCGCCAACGCATTTTTTACGCGGATACAAAACTTCGGGTCCGCCCCCATGGTTTTGAGGTCCGCTTCACCCACGAAGTCAATATTTTTGCACTCGCAAAAACCGGCCCCGATAAGCGTGTTAGCGTAGATTTTACCCAAGTCAATGCCTTTAGGGTTATCGGCAAAAGTTACATGTGCGCGCGTAGCGGACACCGGGATATTGTCATATCCGGCAAAGCGGGCGGCTTCTTCGGCCAAGTCCCATTTGTGGTTCAAGTCGCGCCGGTGGGTGGGAGCCTTAAACTTCCACACGCTCCCGCTGGCATCAAACTGAGCCGCCAACCGGGCAAAAATATCTTTGAGTTTTTCATCCGGAATATTGGCCCCTAAAATTGCGTTAATTTGCGCCGGGGTAAATTCCACAATTTTATTTTCAAATTTTTGCGGATAAACGTCGTTAATTTCGCTCGCGGTTCCGCCGCAAATTTGTACAAACAGTTCACTCGCGCGGCGCATGGCCAACATCGCCCCTTCAATATCCGTGCCACGTTCAAAGCGTTGGGAAGAATCGGACGAAATAGCAAACTTTTTGACGGTCTTATTGATGGTAGGCGGATTAAAGTACGCGGCTTCAATAAAAATATCTTGCGTGTCTTCTTTAATGCCGCTCTCTTGCCCGCCCATAATACCGGCCAAGGCCGTGGCCTTTTTTTCATCGGCAATGAGCAGACAATTTTCGGTCAGTTCCAGTTCGCGCCCGCCAAGCACGGTGAATTTTTCACCCGCGGCGGCATTACGAACAATCACTTTGCTCCCTTCCACTTCGCGCAAATCAAACGCGTGAAGCGGGTTGCCCAGTTCAAACATTACATAGTTGGTGACATCCACCAAAGCGTTTTTGGGGTTGAGGCCCATGGCCGCCAAACGTTCCTTCATCCACTCGGGCGACTCGGCATTTTTCACGCCGCGGATAATACGCCCGATATAGCGGCCGCACCCTTCGGCATTTTGAATTTCCACGTCTAAGGCTTTGCCTTGCCCGGGAATATCTTTCATAGCGGGCAATTTAACAGGTTTATTTAACAAAACGCCTAGCTCGCGCGCCACCCCTAAATGGGACAGCAAATCGGGGCGGTTAGACGTAATTTCCAATTCAAAAACAGTATCGGCCTTGCCGTAAAGCGTGGACACATCCGTGCCCAGCGGCAAATTTTCATCCAACACCAAAATGCCATGAGCGCGGGTGTGTGTAAGGCCTAATTCATCAGACGAACAAATCATCCCTTCTGATTCTACGCCGCGAATCACAGCCGGCTTCATCACAATTTTGCCTAGCCGCGCGCCTACGCGGGCCAAAGGCACTTTTTGCCCTACGGCCACGTTGGGAGCCCCGCAAACTACACGCTGGGTAACTCCGTTGCCGCGGTCCAAGGTGACCAAGTGCAAATGGTCGGAATTGGGGTGATTATCAATTTGAATAATTTGCGCTACGTGTACGCCTTCAAAATCGGCCCCGGTTTTTTCAATAGAGGCTACTTCAATACCCAGATCGGTCAATTTTTTGGCCAGTTCTTCGGGGGCTAAGTCCAACTCAATAAAATCTTTTAACCAAGAATATAGAATTTTCATAGTTCGTCCTAAAATTGTTTAAGTAAGCGCACGTCGTTTTCGTAAAATGCGCGGATGTCTTTGATGTTAAGCATCATCATGGCCAAGCGTTCTACGCCCATGCCAAACGCATAGCCGCTAAACTCGTTAGGGTCAATGCCGCAATTTTTAAGCACGTTGGGGTGAACAACTCCGGCGCCTAGCATTTCAATCCAGCCGTTTTGTTTGCAGACGTTACACCCTTTGCCTTGGCAGAACACGCATTTTACATCTACCTCTACGCTGGGTTCCGTAAACGGAAAGAAGGACGGGCGGAACCGGATTTCGGCCTTATCGCCAAACAAGCCTTTCATAAAGGCTGTGAGGTCACTTTTGAGATCGGCTAAACTGACGTTTTTATCCACATACAAGCCCTCAATTTGGTGGAACACGGGGCTGTGGGTAGCATCTAAACTATCGTTGCGGAACACGCGCCCCGGTGCCATAATGCGCAGTGGCGGTTTGTGTTTTTCCATATACCGGCTCTGCACGTTAGACGTGTGTGAGCGCAACACCAGCGGCGCCTTGGTATCCACAAAAAACGTATCTTGCGCGTCACGCGCCGGGTGGTGCAAAGGCACATTTAACAAATCAAAATTGTGTTTTTCATCTTCCACCCACGGACCTTCCGCCCATTCAAAACCCAAGCGTGAAAGAATCGTGGTCATGCGATCCTGCGCTACGGAAAGCGGATGTTTGTGCCCGCATGCCACCGGGTAACCGGGGAGCGTTAAGTCTATATTGGTTTTGTTAAGTTCGTCGTTAATTTCTTTAGCGGCAAAGAAGGCGGCTTTGTCATCTAATACAGCGGTCAAGTCTGCCTTCAAGGCATTGCCCATCGGGCCGGCTTGTTTTTTATCTTCAATAGAAAAATCTTTGAGGGATTTGAGTAAATCCGTAAGCGCGCCTTTGCGGCCTAGCGCGGCCACACGCAAATCTTCCACTTCAGCGGCTGTTTGCGCGGCGTTAATTTTGGTTTTGTATTCTTGTGCGATGGTGTCGCACGCGGTTTTAAATTCTAAAATAGTCATAGTAACATTATAGTATTTTTAGGACGCGTACGCATCAAATATCGCACCGATCGGGGATAACGAATAAAAATCCCCGGGGTTCCGGGGATTTTAAGGTATAAGCCAGCAAATGATTATTGGAACGAAAATTGGCCGGTTGTAGAATCAAAAGACCGATTTGTTAAAGAAGCGCATACCCTATAAGACATATTGTCTGGATCAGAAGAACTGGCCCCACAGAACGCCTTAGCCGCCAAGTCTCTATTCGCCGTGTGATCCAAATAAATGATATAAGAAACGGTAGTTTGTTCATTTTGGCTAAAGGCTGCCATTACAAACGGGTTGCCGCCATTAGGCTGATAGGAAAGCAAACTCCCTTTCCCGTCCGTGCAAATTGCATCCGCGCAGCGGAACCCTTTGGGGAAAAAGGAAAGTTCTTGGAAAGAAGCAGCATATTCTCGGCCGGTGTACCAAAATGCTTCTTGCGCATTTTTTAGGGTCCTAACCGTAGGCATAAGTTTAGTAATGCGCGCCTTAAAAACCGCTTGCTGATATTGCGGAAGCGCAATAGAGGCCAAAATCCCGATAATTATCACCACTACCAACAGTTCAATTAACGTAAACCCTTTTCTTTGATTATTCATACGTATCCTCGTGTCTTGACTATGTGCAAGAAAAATTAAATCGTATCTATAGTATAATAAAAAACTTGCAGAAAATAAAGTACAATAGGTATATGCCTAAAGACATTGTGCAAGTAGAAATCAAACGTATCCCGCTGGAGGTGGAAAATTCCGGCCTGGGCGGGATGGAACTGACTGAACTGGCCGCCCAGGTGGAAGCCTATATGCAAAACCTGCAAGCCGAAGGCGAAATTGACACACTCAAACAAGCGCTTTATGCGGCGTTGCACTTTGCCAGCCAGGCCTATCTTAAAAGCCAAAACGAAGGCGGCAAACGCCAAGAAGAACAAAACCGGCTTGATGAACTGATCTTAAAATTAAAAGCCGCGCAAGAAAAATGACCGATAGTTCCATGCCCTTAGCCGCGCGTCAAGCGCCTAAAAAACTAGAAGATTTTGCCGGACAGCCACACTTGCTGGGCCCGGGTAAAATGTTGCGCCGGTTATTAGAGGCAGACATGATTAAATCGGCCGTGTTTTTCGGCCCGCCCGGTTGCGGCAAAACCGCTACCGCGCGCTATATTGCCTCGCGCACACAATCTTATACGGTGGAATTAAACGCCGCCGCCGCGGGCGTGGCAGACCTTAAAAAGGTGTTGGCCGAAGCCAAAGAACGTGCGATGACACCCTCCTTTGACCAGCGGCGCACGTTAGTCATTTTGGACGAAATTCACCACTTTAACAAAACCCAGCAGGATGTACTTTTACCGTCTGTAGAGCGCGGGGATATTATTTTGATTGGCATTACAACGGAAAACCCGTATTTTTACATTAACAATGCGCTTCTCTCGCGCTTTTCCGTATTTGAATTTAAGCCGCTTGGCGATAAGGATTTGCTTAAAATTTTAACGCGCGCGGCCGAAACAGAAAATGCCCAAATCGACAACGACGCGGCCGATTTTTTCATTACCCAAGCCAATGGCGACAGCCGCAAAATGCTAAACGCCGCAGAACTTGCCTTTGTTACCACCGCGCCCGACAAAAAAGGCAAAAAACATATCACGCTGGAAATTGCCCACGAGTGCATCCAAAAACGTCACTTGCGCTATGATAAAAAAGGCGACGACCATTATGATATTATTTCCGCCTTTATTAAATCCATGCGCGGAAGCGACCCGGATGCCACCGTCTATTGGTTAGCACGCATGCTGGAAAGTGGGGAGGACCCACGCTTTATTGCACGGCGTATTTTAATCTGTGCGTGCGAAGATGTGGGGCTCGCGGAGCCTTACGCCATTATGATTGCGCAAGCCGCCTTTGCCGCCGCCGAAGAACTGGGTATGCCGGAAGTCCGCATCCCACTGGCGCACGCGGCCATTTACGTAGCCTGTTGCCCCAAAAGCAATTCGGCTTACTTGGCTGTGGATAAAGCCCTTGCCGAAGTGCGCGAAGGGCGTTACCGCCCGGTACCTGATCACTTGCGTAGCGGCATGAAAAATAAGGGGTACAAATACGCGCACGATTTCCCCAATCATTACGTCAAACAACTCTATATGCCTAACCCCGTGAAATTTTTTGAACCGGGTGAACTGGGGCGCGAGGCCGCCCTCATCAAAAAACTCAAAGAACTCAAAGGAGAATAAATGGAGCCCGAAGCCCCCTTTAGAGGCCAAGTTTTTACCGTTACCGCCATTACCCTTGCCGTTAAGCAAATGATGAGCGGCGTTTTCCGCGATATTTTTGTGGAAGGCGAGGTGAGCAATTTGCGCGAGTCCGCCAACGGACACTTGTACTTTGACTTAAAAGACCGCGAGGCCCTTTTAAGTGCAGTGATGTTCAAATGGGATGCGCGCAAATACTCGCTGGAACTGCAAGACGGTGTGCAGGTGCGCGTGTGGGGCAGTTTAGATGTTTATGCCAAATCCGGCAAGTATCAAATTGTAGTCAAAACCGTAGAAGCCCTAGCCAAAGGGAACCTGTATTTAGAATTTGAACGTCTTAAAAAGAAGTTGGAGGCCGAAGGCCTGTTTGCGCCGGAACACAAAAAAGAAATTCCCTCTTATCCGCAACGCATTGGGGTGATTACGTCGCCCACCGGGGCCGCCGTGCGGGATATTTTATCCGTCTTAAAACGACGCAGCCCGCACCTGGAAGTGTTTATTGCCCCCGTGTTAGTGCAAGGCGACGAAGCCGCCCCACAAATTGCACAAGCGATTGAGAATTTGAACAAATTTACACCCACGCTAGATGTATTACTGGTGGGGCGCGGCGGCGGAAGCATAGAAGATTTGTGGGCATTTAACGAAGAAGCAGTGGCGCGCGCTATCTTTGCAAGCAAAATCCCGGTAATTTCGTGCGTAGGGCACGAGGTAGATTTTACCATCGCGGATTTTGTAGCCGATTTGCGGGCCCCTACGCCCTCGGCCGCGGCGGAACTCGTCGTGCAAAATTCGCAAAATACGGCCCAGCATATTGCCGGGCTGCAAAAGCGGATGTTGCAGGCTGTATCTTTATTTTACGAACGCTTTAAGAACCGCCTGGAACGGGCCCTCGGTTCCCATACGCTTAAATTCCCTGAGACGCTCACCCAAGAAAAAGAGCAAACGCTAGATGACTTATCTACCCGGCTGGGAAAAGCATGGGCCGATAAGTTAACACAGTTTTCGCACCGCTTGGACGTGGCACACCAAAAACTAACTGCGCTGGGGCCGCAAGCGGTATTAAAACGCGGATACAGTATTACACGCAAACAGGACGGCACGGTCATCAGCCGCGTAGGCCAAACGTCCCCCGGCGAAACGATTTATGTGCAAGTACAAGACGGTATGATTCATACGGAGGTAAAATAAATGCCGAAACTTTCTTTTGAAAAACAACTTTCCCGCCTGGAAGAAATTGTGGAAAAATTAGAAGCGGAAAATACCGATTTGGACGCCTCGGTAAAACTTTTTGAAGAAGGGATGACGCTTTCCAAAGAACTTTCCCAAAAATTGGAAACGGTCAAATTCAAAGTGCAAGAACTTAAAAAGAAAGGGGCCCAATTTATCACCACCCCCTTTGATACCGAACTGGCCGAGGATACCGATGGCGAAGAATAAACTGCGCCTAGATATGGCGCTAGTGGAACAAGGTTTTTTTGCCAGCCGCAACCGCGCCCAGGCCTCTATTATGGCGGGCGAAGTGCTGGTAAATAACGAGGTGGAAACCCGGGCCGACCGTACTATTTTACCCGAAGATCAACTGGCTCTTAAAGAAAAATCTTGCCCGTATGTTTCGCGCGGCGGCCTCAAATTAGCCAAGGCCCTGCAACATTGGCGTATTGATTTGAAAGGAAAAATCTGCGCGGATATTGGCGTGGCCACCGGCGGATTTAGCGACTGTATGATCCAGGCCGGTGCCAAAACTGTTTACGGGATTGATGTGGGTAAAGGGCAACTGGCTGACGAAATGCGTAAAAATCCCAACTTTATTTTCAGGCCCGAAACTAACGCGCGCTATTTGACGCCTGAAATGTTTGAACAGCCTTTTGATTTTGCGGCGGTAGACGTTTCGTTTATTTCCCTCACGATGATTATGGCCCCTTTGTTTAGCGTGATGGCTCCGCGCAGCGAAATTGTTTTTCTTATTAAGCCGCAGTTTGAACTGACCCCCAAACAAGTGCCGCACGGTATTGTGAAAACGGATGAAAACCGTCGGGAAGCGATTGCCCGCGTGCAAGATTTTTTTGAAGAAAATTTGCGGGAAAAATATACGGCCGTTTCCGGCGAGGTGATTGAGTCCCCGATAAAAGGCACCCACGGCAACACCGAGTTTTTGTGGCTGGTGACTATTAACAGGAAAATCTAGTCTGTCGTTAAGCCCGTTGCAGTTTACGCACCAAATCCTTAAACACTTTGCCGCGTTCTTCGTAATCTTTGAACTGGTCAAAACTGGCACACGCCGGCGACAACAACACTACATCCCCCACGCTTGCTTGGGCCGCGGCATACGCAACGGCTTTTTCCAACGTGTCGCAACGCGTAATGGGGAATTGGCCTTTTAACTCCCGCTCAATTTTGTCCATACTTTCCCCGATACTAAGCACGCGTTTGCAGTGCTCCTGCAAGTACGGGAGCAAAACTTCGTACGAGTCCAAGTTCGTGGCTTTGGAATCGTTAATATACGTAACGCCCTTTATCTCTCCGGCAGGTTCAATACGGTGTTCAATCGGTTTGAATTGGTTAAAAACAGTTTGGATATCCTCGCTATCTACTCCGTCGGCCATAGCCATCAACGCGGCCGCCATGGAATTTTCAATATTATGTATCCCCTTTAGGTTGGGCGGAGTAAGGCGGGCCCCTTGGCTAAAAATAATTTCATCCCCGTCAAAAAATACATCTGTTTTAATCCAATGTTTCGGCTGGGCGGAAAAAGCAAACACTTGGCTGTGAATCCGCTCCGATAATTGCGCGCATAACGCATCCGCCGCGTTCAAAATAGCCACATCTTCTTCACTTTGTTCCAAAAAAATGCGCTCTTTGGATTTAATGTAGTTGGCCATACTTCCGTGGTGATCCAAATGGTCGGGTGTTACATTGAGTAGACACGCAATATTGGGCTTAAAATAGGTGCTGTCTTCCAACTGATAACTGGAAACTTCTATCACCACTACGTCGCCGGGTTGTACTTGGCGCACGCATTGAGAAACGGGACAGCCGATATTACCGCACACCCACACTTGTTGGCCTTTGTTTTCTTGGGCGGCGCGTTGTTTCAAAATTTCACCCAGCAGGGCAGTAGTGGTTGTTTTGCCGTTGGTACCGGTCACCGCAAACACGCGCACATTTTTAGGCAAAAACGACAGGGCCACTTCCAATTCGCTAAATATAGGAATATGTTGCGCCTTGGCCGCTTGTAATACGTGGCTGCTGGGCAAAATACCGGGGCTTTTTACAAAAAATCCACACGTGAAAACATGCGGCGTGTGCCCCCCAGTTTCTACCTCTATATGCAACGAGGGCGTAAGTTGCGGGTTGGGGTTGGCGTCACTAATCAGCACATCCATCCCGTAAGCGGCTAACAGTTCCGCCACGGCACGGCCGCTTTTGCCGCTACCCAGCACACAGGCTTTTTGTCCTAAAAAATCGGTATAATTAAACATGTTTTCTCCGTAAAAATGCTCGCACGGTTTCCTGGTCGGAAAAATGCCGTTTTTCCGTGCCGATAAGTTGATAATCTTCGTGTCCTTTGCCCGCTACAATGACAATGTCATTTTTTTGCGCTTTGGCCAAGGCCGCCTCTATGGCCTGGGCCCGGTCCGGCTGGACCGTATAATTGGTTTGCCCTTGCATACCGGCCAAAATATCCGCAAAGATCTGCTTGGGATCTTCGCAACGCGGGTTGTCATTGGTTAAAAATACATAATCGGCTTCTTCGCACGCGGTATGCCCCATCAGCGGGCGTTTGGTGCGGTCCCGCTGACCGCCACAACCAAACACTAAAAATACTTTGCCTTGCTTAAACGGACGAATTGTATCAAACGCACGTTGCAGCGATTCATTGGTATAGGCAAAATCTACATACGCAAAAAAATCTTGTCCCTCGTCAATGCGTTCCATGCGCCCCGGCACCCCGGGCAAAGCGGCAAGGCCCCGGGCAATATCTTCCCAAGTCACCCCGTTCGTGTAAGCCGCCGCACACGCGGCTAAAGCGTTATAGACATTGTGTTTGCCCAAAAGGTTGATTTGCAGGGGGACCCCATTAACCTCAAAGGCAGTGTGGGTTAAAAATTCTTGAATATGCGTGGCGGGAAAATCAGCCGGGGTATGGAGCCCAAAGGTAACTATTTTTACACGGTCTTTGAAAGATGAAATAAGCCGCTGCCCATACGGGTCGTCCGCGTTCACAATAAGTGCGCGGTTGGGTTTGGGATTGTGCGGATCGGCCACGTTTTCAAATAGTTTTACTTTGGCCTGAAAATAGTTCTCAAAAGTTTTGTGGAAATCTAAATGGTCGCGCTGTAAATTAGTAAAAATCGCGGTGTTGTACCAAATGTTGCGCACGCGTTGCAATTCCAAGGCGTGTGAAGAAACTTCCATCACTACATCTTTGCAACCGGATTGTTTCATTTGCGCCAGCAACTTAAAAAGCGTAAGCGCGGCAGGCGTGGTATTGGGTGCCGGGCAAATAACCTGCCCGTTGGCGCGGTAATTTACGGTGCCGAAGACGCCTACGTTATGTTGGGCGGTTTGCAAAATAGATTCCAATAAATAGGCAATAGAAGTTTTCCCTTTCGTGCCCGTAATGCCGTACATACACAGAGAGTCCGAAGGGCAACCGTAAAATTCGTAGGCACAGTCGGCCATGTCTTTATCAATGTCATGGGACAGATAAAAGGGAACAGCGGGCAACGCAACCGGTTGCTGTGCAGAGACTACCAAGGCGGCCCCGCGTTTTACAGCCTCTTCTATAAACGCGTTACCATCTACATTAGCCCCTTTAAGCGCAAAAAAGATATAGCCGGGCTGCACGTCTTGCGAACGAAACGTAAGCCCCTTTACTTGAATTTGTTGCTTAGTTGCAAACGATAACACAGCACTTTTGCCCATACTGATATGGTAGCAAAATTGATATTTGCTCCAAAAGAGAAACTTGGACCTATATCATTTGTGGGTCAGGGTGGCTATTTCGGCCGCAAAATGGGCCAAATGTTCGCGGATTTGCGGCTGTTTGATCTCTAAAAGAGGCAACAGCGTATTACGTACCCAATTACGCCGGTATGCGTCTTCAAAATTGGTTTGGTCCGTCACGTGAGTGAGTTTATTTTGCGCTAAATACGATTCCACGTCTTGGCGGGAAATACATAATAGCGGACGCACAATCTCTACCCCCTTGCATAACGGACGGCGCAGCGGAATTCCGGCCAAACCTTGTACCTTGGTCCCGCGCAGTAAATTAAGCAAAAACGTCTCCGCCAAATCATCCGCGTGGTGCCCCAGGGCCAGTTTGGTGGCCCCCCATTTTTTGGCGACTTGTTGATAGGCTCCGTAGCGTGCTTTGCGGGCGCCATGCTCGGGACTTAAATCATATTTTTGGGCTACTTTGCGGGCGTCTACTTGTTTGAGAAAAAACGGGATTTCCAACGTGCGGCAAAGTTGCTCACAAAAGCGGGCATCTGCCTCAGCCGCCCGGCCGCGCAGCCCGTGATTGACGTGAACAGCCGCCAAGGCAAAATGTTTTTCTTTGGCTAAATACTGCAGAAAATGCAACAAACATACCGAGTCCGCCCCGCCGGAAAGCCCGACCAGTACGCAATCTTTGCGGTCAATCAGTTGCGCCGCAAACGCGCGCATTTTAGGAAGGGTGGATGCATTAAAATTCTTTTTTGCCATATAAAAAAGTATAATAAATTAACAGGAGTTTTTTAACATGGATAAAAAAAGAATTTTAATTGTAGAAGATGAAATGAGCATCGTAGAACTGTTAAACCTGGTTCTTACGCGGGAAGGATATGAAGTAAACTACTGCCAAACCGGGCGCGATGCTATTTCTATGATGAAGGAATTTCATCCGCACTTGGTACTGCTAGACGTAATGCTCCCCGGGCTAGATGGGGCGGGCATTATTAAAATTATGGCGGAAGATGAAATGCTTTCCAACATCCCGGTATTGGTAACATCCGCGTTGGTGGAATCGGCACACATGTTCCAACCCTATCCGCAAGTAAAAGGGTTTTGCTCTAAACCTTTTGTGCTTACGGACTTGGTAGCCAAAGTAAAAAAAGCCATTGGCGACGACCTGTAATTTACACTGCTGTAAATAGAAACCGCCCGGTAAATGCCGGGCGGTTTTGTTTATCTGCAAAATAACTTTACAAGAACGCGTATTCCTTCCAAAAGTTACTAAGCACTTCTTCTAAAAACAACTCTTTGCTGGTATCGCTACCTAGTAGTGTCTTTAGACTAATGGTAGTAGATTTAAGGGACGGCGGCAAGGAGTTATTCAAATAAATCCCCGCCCCCACAAGCCACGTATTTTCCCCGGACAATTCCGTTAAAATACCGGCGCATTTTTTCCAAGTATGGTTCGCGCTATCGTACACAAAAACATCTCCCTCCTTGGAAATTTTGGTATTGAGGTTCAATACGCTTGTAATCACATCGCTAATAGCATTTGCCATGGCGTGCAATAACTTTTCCCCGGTTATTTCAAATTGCGGGTTCAAAATGAGCGTAAAATATACGCCGCCTTCCCCGGCAAAGAAAGGGTTCCCCTCGCGGTCAATCGCTTCAGTTTGTTGACAGGCCAAAACAAGCGTCCCGTCCGTTTCTTGCGTAGATAAACTACGCGCCAAGATCTGCGTGCTGGGTATTTTTTCCAGCCCAATTACTTTTTGTACAGTCTTATAGGTAATAGTTTTTTCCATACTTTGTATTATACTTATTTTAATTTCATTTGTTTCAATTCAAATAATCGGTCGCGCAGTTCCGCGGCCAATTCAAAATTAAGCGCATCGGCGGCATCACGCATTTGTTGTTCCAAATCTTTCTGCAGATTTTTAATATTTTTGGCGGTCGGCACGGGCAAAGATTCACTTAAAATACCAAAAGCACTGGTTTGCGCTTGGCGTTCAAATTCCTTGAGATCCGCCTCGGTCTTTTGGATTGTTTTGGGCGTAATGTGGTGCTCTTTGTTGTACGCTTCCTGAATTTCGCGCCGACGGTTCATTTCATTAAGCGCGTATTTAATAGAGTCGGTTTTGCGGTCGGCATACAAAATTACTTCGCCCCCCACGTTACGTGCGGCACGCCCGGAAATTTGGATGAGCGTGGTGGTATTACGCAGGAATCCCTCGTTGTCGGCCCCTAAAATAGCCACCAAGCCCACTTGCGGGATATCAATCCCTTCGCGAAGTAAGTTAATGCCTACCAATACATCAAATTCCCCCTGGCGAAATTGTTTCAAGATTTCTACGCGCTCTAACGACTCAATATCACTATGCAGATAGCGGGTTTTAATCTTTTTTTGTACAAAATACTCGCTTAAATCTTCCGCGGTTTTTTTAGTAAGTGCCAGGACTAGCGTGCGCTCTCCGCGTTTTTTGTGCTCTTCAATTTTTGTGACCAGGTGATCAATTTGCCCTTCGGTGGGGTGCAAAATTACTTTCGGGTCCACCAGCCCCGTAGGCCGGATGACCTGCTCCACAATGTTATTGCCACATACTGTTAGTTCATACGGGCCCGGCGTGGCGGAAACAAACACGGTGGATGGGAGTAATTTTTCAAACTCGTCAAATTTAAGCGGACGGTTATCCAGTGCGGAAGGCAAGCGAAACCCGAAATCAACAAGCATTTGTTTGCGGGCGCGGTCTCCGTTAAACATCCCGCGCACCTGCGGCAGGGCCACGTGTGATTCATCCACAAACATCAAAAATTCGTCAAAGCGTTTGAAATAATCCAGCAAACACTGCGGACGCTCGCCGGCCTTTCGTCCGTCCATATAGCGCGAGTAGTTTTCAATCCCGCTGCAAAAACCCGCTTGGCGGATCATCTCCAAATCATATTCGGTACGTTGTTTAAGGCGGTAGGCTTCCATTTCTTTGCCTTGCTCTATCAACTCGGCGTGGCGTACTTCCAAATCTTTTTCAATTTGCGTGAGCGCATTTTGCGTGTCTTCCTCCGTAGCCACAAAGTGCTTGGCCGGGTAAATCCAGGCTTCGTCCAGTTCCGCCACTACGTTGCCCGTAATGGGGTGAATTTCGTAAATATGGGCAACCGTTTTGCCGGCAATTTCCACGCGAATTGCATTGGGCGAATAGGGAGTCATCACATCCGTAAACGGGCCACGCATGCGGAATTTGCCGGAAGAAAATTCCATCTCATCGCGCTGGTATTGGATTTTAATCAGGTGCCCGGAAAGTTGCCCGCGGGTCATCTCACCCCCTTTTTTAACGTAGATACGCATTTCGTTAAAACTATCCGGCGAGCCGATATTATAAATGCACGAAACGGACGCCACCACAATCACATCTTTACGCATCAGTAGCGACGTGGTAGCCTTTAAGCGCAACTTATCAATTTGCTCGTTGACGGCGGAGTCTTTTTCAATATAGGTATCGGTCTGCGGGATATAGGCTTCGGGCTGGTAATAATCGTAATAAGAAATAAAATACTCAACCGCATTTTCGGGGAAGAACTGCTTAAACTCCGCATACAGTTGGGCCGCCAATACTTTGTTTGGTGACAAGATGAGCGTGGGCCGGTTTACGCGCTCAATGACATTGGCCATGGTAAACGTTTTGCCGGACCCCGTTACCCCCAACAACGTTTGCCGCGGTTCCCCGGCCAAAATCCCCTTTACCAGGGCATCAATAGCCTTGGGCTGATCGCCGGCCGGAGAAAATTGGGAAACGAGTTGAAAATGATCCATACTTATATTGTACTTAATATATGCAAAAACCCTTTGTGTTTTTTTATATACTATTTATATCTGCTTACGGGCAGATATTTTCCCGGTTAGGAGAACCAATTATTATGGAGTGGAGCGTAGTTGTAAACTCGTTCATCGGTATCATCGCCATTTTGAACCCTATCGGCAACGTCCCGATTTTTCTGGAACATGTAGAAAATGAAACCCCTAAAGTACAACGCATGGTAGCCATCCTGATGGCGTGCTCCATTTTTCTGCTCCTGCTGGTGTTCTTCCTGTTTGGCACCCGCTTACTGACTATGTTCGGTATTACCATCCCGGCGTTTAGACTGGCCGGTTCTATCGTTATTTTACGGGTGGGGCTACGCATGTTACAGGGGAAAAGCAAATTTGAAAACAGCGGCATGGAAACCGCCGCTTCCTCCGGCACGACGTTTGACCAGGCACGCAACAGTTTAAGCCATATTTTAGTACCGGTGGCCATGCCTTTGTTTATTGGCCCCGGGTCTATTACTACGGTTATTTTGTATGCCGAAAAAAGCACTACCTTGGCTACCACAATGAGTATGATTTTTGTCTTGTTTTTGAGTGCTTGTGTAGTGGGCGCCTGTTTGGTGGGTGCACGTTTTATTTTTAGCAAAATCGGCCGCAACGGAACGCAAATTGTCATCCGCTTTATGGGTATGATTTTGTGTGCGATTGCTATGCAGTTTATGATTGACGGTGTAGCGCAGTTACTGCC
Organism: Candidatus Avelusimicrobium ruminicola; assembly: GCA_900319885.1. GTDB lineage: Bacteria > Elusimicrobiota > Elusimicrobia > Elusimicrobiales > Elusimicrobiaceae > Avelusimicrobium > Avelusimicrobium ruminicola. The sequence goes on along the minus strand of ONQH01000032.1, from coordinate 3,840 downwards.
GGGCGTATTAAATGATACGTTTGTGCATGTACAAAATAATTAGTTCTTTATAAATAACCGTAGAAATGCTATAATAGAAGTATAATTTTTAGGGCAGTTGGCGCAGCGGTAGCGCGTCCGCCTCACACGCGGAAGGTCACAGGTTCAAATCCTGTACTGCCCACCATTTTTCTTCTTAAAACGCTTTATTTCTGCGTTGCTCGTTTAGTCGGATACCTCCACCTTCGGCGCGTTCCGCCAGTATTCCTCCTAAACTTGCGCCTAGAATTAAAGCGTTTTTCTTTGAAAAATACCCGCCACTTTCGTTCCGAGAGCCCAAAGTTTACCGGAAGGCAAATCCTGCATGCCGCTATTTAGCACCCCAAACGGGGTGCTTTTTTATCAATTTCTTCGTTGACACAAAGCGCTTTTTTGCTATACTAATAGCAAGAGGAAACTTATGAAAGATACCACTTCTAAATTCGCCCCGATTAACACGATTTGTTTAATGATTTTAGCCGCAAGTGCCTCTACGTGGGTGCTTGTGTACACCAAGTCTGTTTTGATGCCTTTTGTTATTGCCTTGTTTATTTCTATGTTGGCTAACTCGTCGGCCAACTGGCTTAACCGCCGCTGGAAAATCCCCTACACGCTGGGCATTATTCTAAACTTCGTTTTATTTATGGCGGTAATTACTATGGTGGCCTCTTTCATTTCCAGTTCTATTGAAAGTTTTGTAGCCGGCGCCGGCATTTACACCGACCGGTTAAATGACAGCGTGGACTGGATTTTGTCCAAAGCGACCAACTACCACATCAATATCAATGCGCAATTTGTAACAGATACGCTGGCCAAATTCCCGGTGTTTAACATGGTCAAAAGCGTGGGCGGGCTGATTATGTCTTTGTTTACCAATATTTTATTGGTTACTTTGTTTGTAATCTTTATTTTTATGGGTAATGCTTCTGCCGAAAAGCCGGCCCTGGTTGGTACGATCCAAAAACAAATTTCATTTTATTTGCTCGTCAAAATCGGCGTATCTATCCTGGCCGCCGTTTGTACGTGGATTGTGCTGACTTCCACCAAAACCGAACTGGCTATGATGTTGGCGGTGCTGACGTTTATCTTAAACTTTATCCCCAATATCGGGCCGTCCATTGCTACCGTGGCCCCGTTGCCGGTGTTATTTTTACAACACGGGTTTGATTGGCACATGATCCTGGTGCTTGTTTTATTAGCCGCCATGCACTTTGTAATCGGTAACATTTTAGAAACAAAATGGTTGGGCAAAGGGATGAATTTGGACCCGTTAGTGGTAGTAGCCAGTTTAATCTTTTGGGCGTTGGTTTGGGGCGTTATGGGGGCCTTTTTATTAAAATGATATTTGAACGCCACGAAACTACCCAACCCATCGCACGCTTTTTAGGGGGAGGCTATTCGCTAAAATGAGTAAAAACCCCTGGTCGTATATCCCCACGCTTTATTTGGCGGAAGGCTTCCCGTACATTATTATCAATACGGTCTCTGTGTTGCTTTACGCGCAACTGGGGTACCCAAACGAACAAATTACTTTATGGACCGGATGGTTGTACTTGCCTTGGGTACTCAAAATGTTTTGGAGTCCCCTGGTAGATGCCCGGTCCACCAAGCGGCGCTGGCTTATTGCCGCACAAATGGCCATGAGCACCGTCCTCTTGGTAATTGCCGGACTGGTATGTTGGCACGGGCTGTCCAACGCGCCCAGCGCACAATGGGGATTTTTTACTCTTTCGTTAGTAGGGTTTTTAATTGGTGCTTTTGTATCTGCCACCTTGGACATTGCCACCGACGGGTATTATTTGCTGGCTTTAACCCCCAAACAACAAGGCTATTTTGTGGGAATCCGTACCATCTTCTACCGTATTGCTATGATTTTAGGCAGTGGGCTATTGGTCTCGGCAGCCGGCTACCTGACTACGCACGGCGTACCTGCCCCGTATCACTGGGTGATATTCTTTGGCGCATTGGCCCTGTTTTTTGGTGGATGCGCCCTGTATCACGCCGCAGTGTTACCCAAACCATTAGATGACAAACCCGCCTGCTCCAGCCGGACAACTGCCTGGAAGGAAGCCTTCTCCAGTTACTTTAAGCAAGAAAACGTCCTGTATATTTTGTTGTTTATTTTGCTCTACCGCTTTGGGGAAGCGTTACTGGAAAAAATTGTTCCTCTTTTCTTATTAAAACCGGTGGCGGACGGCGCGCTGGGGATTTCCATGCAGGACTATGGCCTTATCAAAGGAACCCTGGGGTTAGGGGCCATTATTGCCGGCAATTTACTGGGCGGTTGGTTGCTGGGAAAATACGGTTTTAGAAAGTGCATTTGGCCCTTTGCGGTGGCACTTGTACTGCCCAATATCTTTTATGTGTATTTAGCCAACGTGCCGGCTGGGTTAGGTTGGGTAGCCACGCTGATTACCGTAGAAAATTTTGGCTATGGGTTGGCTATGATGGCCCTGACGGTATTTATTATGTATGTATCTTGCGGCAAATACAAAACGTCCCATTACGCCATTTCTACCGGCATTATGGCGCTAGGGATGATGGTTCCCTCTATGTTATCAGGCAAAATGCAGGCGGCCCTGGGTTATGCCCAATTCTTTTGGGTGGCCTTTTTGATTAGTTTGATAACCTTTGCCATTGTCCCGTTAAGTTTTAAGATCAGCGCCATTGAAGCCGCCGAAAAAGCACGCAAGGAATAATTATGAAAAATACACTCCCCGCTACCGAACAAATCAATCCGCGTTCCCAAGGGTTGGACCGCAAAACCCCGGCAGGTTTGGCCCGGGTTTTTAATGCTGAAGATTTTAATGCCGCCCGCGCTGTAAAAAGTGCCCATAAAGAAATTGCCGCGGTTATTGTGATGGCAGCCCAAGCGTATGCGCACGGGAAAAAAATCATTTTTATTGGGGCGGGCACTAGCGGACGACTGGGTATTTTAGAAGCGGTAGAGTGCGTGCCTACATTTGGTACCAAACCCTCTCAAATTATCGGCTTAATTGCCGGCGGGAAAAAAGCCGTGTTTCGCTCGCAAGAAGGAGCAGAAGATAACGCAACGCACGGCGCCCAAGAAATTGCCCAACACGCTCACCCCGACGATTTGGTAATCGGCTTAGCCGCCAGCGGCAACACTCCGTATGTACAGGGTGCCTTGCAAAAGGCCCGGCAACTGGGGGCCCACACGGCCTTGATTTCCTGCAATGCACACGCGCAAACCAAGTACGCGCAAGTGCATATTTATTTGCCCACCGGGCCGGAAGCCTTAACGGGTTCTACGCGCATGAAGGCGGGTACGGCTACCAAAATGGCACTTAATGCCATTACCACCGGGGCCATGGCCTTATGCGGTAAAACGTATGGCAATTTAATGGTGGACGTCCGCCCCACCAACCAAAAATTAGTGGCCCGCGCCATCCGGTTAATTTGCACCGTTGCACAAACGGATGAAAAAACCGCCCGCAACTTGCTAACACGATCGGGCCAAAATGTTAAAACCGCTATTGTTATGCACAAACGGGCTTGTTCCCGCACTCACGCGCAACAGATACTAAAAAAAGCAAACGGATTTTTGGCGGAGGCCCTGAAATGAAGAAACTGGTCTTGGGCCTGATGAGCGGAACCAGCGCAGACGGGTTAACCGTTTGTGCCATTGAGCCTAAGCCATTTCGCATAGTACATTTTAAGAATTATCCGTATGATAAAGCCTTCCAACAAAAATTACTCCACGCGTTCTCTTTGCAGGCAGCGGCCTTAAGCCAACTGCATTATGAAATCGGTCAACGCTACGCTAAAACGGTACTTAAATTTTTGAAAGATTTTAAGATT